>CAJQOV010000118.1 GCA_905480065.1 uncultured Gammaproteobacteria bacterium
CGCGATCGGCACCGTCGTAAGAATCTATCGCGCTTGATAAGCGCTCCTACAATGATCTTCCCCGGTGCCTTGCAGGAGCGGTCATCGACCGCGATCGGCACCGTCGTAAGAATCTATCGCGCTTGATAAGCGCTCCTACAATGATCTTCCCCGGCGCCTTGCAGGAGCGGTCATCGACCGCGATCGGCCTCGTGCGAGAATCTATCGCGCTTGATAAGCGCTCCTACAACAATTGTAGGAGCGGTCATCGACCGCGAATGGCGCTGCTGTTATGGCACCGCGCTGTCGATCACGATGTCGAGACTGGTCGTGTCGGTCAGGTGTACCGGAGACTTCGAGCCCTGCAGGTCGCCGCTCTGCGGCATCGCATTCCCGGATTTCGAAATGCGTGCCCCAACGGCCAGTTCCGGAAAACCGGACATGACCATGCCCGGTGCCATGGCCATGGAATCATCCAGCGTGACGGTCACCGGCAGCTCGCTGACCTGCTTGCGCACGATGGCCAGCGGCATGCGCGGTCCGGAGGCGGCCCGTGCGTAGATGAACACGGTGTCTGTGTCTGCGGCCCTGTCGCGCAAGGCGGGATCCAGCGATACCGTGACCTGCAGGGCGCCTCCACCGGCAGCAGCCGGTTCTGCCGCCGTGTTACTGGCGGGTGCGGGAGCGGCGGCCACGGCCTGCGGCAGTGCCTGCTGTGGCAGGCCGGCCTGTTGCCGCAGCTGCTGGATCTGCTCGCTGATGATCTGGCTGTCCTCGCTCCCCGCTGGTATCAGGCCCGCTGCGTGTTCCCAGTAGGCGAGTGCCGCCGCAGTATCGCCGCTCTGCCGCTTCCATTGTCCGGCCAGCCACAGTGCCTTGATGTTGTCCGGATCGAGTTGCAGGGCGTCCGTCAGCAGTTTGCCGGCCTCGTCGGTGAACACGCCGTTACCGGTAGTGGCCAGTGCGTCGGCAAAATCGGCCAGTATGCCGGCATCGTTGCCGCCACCGAGACGCATGATATTGCGGTAGGCCGGCACCGCGAGCTCGTAGCGATCCAGCACCGAGTAGCTTTTTGCCAGGATGACCCAGCCGCGCAGGTCATCGGGCTGTTCCTGCAGACGGGTGGCGAGACGGCCCACCATGTCCTCGATCGCCGGCATTTCCGGCATCGACGGTTGTGCCTGTTGCGCAGCAGGAGGTTGCTGTAACAGCGCGATGATCGGCTCACTGCCGAGGGATTTGTACAACAGGGTGGCACAAAGCGGCACAGCAACGGCGATCAGCAGCGCTGCCCACCTGCCGCTGTGTACCGGCTGCTGTGCAGGGTTGTCGGCGGGACGTAAATCGTTGAGCAACTCGCGCTCCAGGTCCTGGCGGGCCGCTTCATAGCGGGCCTGTTCCAGCCGGCCGGATTCAAGATCCAGTTTGAGCTCTACCAGTCTTTGCCGGGTCACTTCCGTATTGAGTTCATCCTGGAACTCTGCGCTGGATGAACGCCGCTGCAACAGCAACGGGGGCAGCACGAAGGCCAGTGCCAGCAGTGCCATGGTGGTGGCGAGACTCCAGAATACCGTCATGATTTTGTATCTTCCCCAGGATGATGATGCAGGGCCTGTTCCAGCTGCTTGCGTTGCTCAGCGGAGATTTCATGCCGGGTGGCGGTGCGTTGACGCCCCAGTGCGCGAAACAGCAGCCACATGGCAATGATCAGCACCACAAACGGGCCAAACCAGATCAGCCAGGTGGAGGGTTTGACCGGTGGGTTGTACAGCACGAAATCGCCATAGCGCTCGACCAGGAATTCGGCGATCTGCTCATTCGTGTTGCCGGCCTGCAGCATCTCGTACACCTCGACGCGCAGGTCGTGCGCCAGCTCGGCGTCCGAGTCGGCCAGCGACTGGTTCTGGCAGACCAGGCAACGCAGTTCCGCAATGAGGTGCTTGAAACGCAGTTCTTCTGCGCTGGTTGCGAACTTGAACGACTCGAGCGTGCCGCTTGCATGCAACGCACCGCTGGCGAACAGTAGGCAGCACAATAGCAGGGGGATGATCCTGTTCATTGCGTTTCGGCTTCCAGTGCCGCGATCAGCGGCAGGATTTCGTTGGTCAGGACTGCGCGGGTCAGTGGACCGATGTGCTTGTGCCGGATGATGCCCTGCCGGTCCATGATGAAGGTTTCCGGCGTGCCGTACACGCCCCAGTCGATGCCGACTCGGCCATTTTGATCGAATGCATTGGCAATATAGGGATTACCCAGTTGCGCCAGCCAGCGCTGTGCACTGTCGCGTTCGTCCTTGTAGTCCAGTCCGTACAGATTCACCTTGCCGGTATTCGCGAGTTCCATCAGCACGGCGTGTTCCGCGCGGCAGGAAACACACCAGGTGGCCCAGACATTCAGTACGCTGACCTTGCCCCTGAGATCACGGTCACCGAGTGTAGCGGCGGGGTTCTCCAGCTGTGGCAGTGAGAACACCGGCATGGGTTTGCCGATCAGCGGGGAGGGTACGATCTTCGGGTCGAGGCTGAGTCCCCGGTACAGCAGGGCTACCAGCAGGACAAACAGCAGCAACGGCACCATAAAGCGCAGGTAACGTGACATCATGCGTTTGCCTTCTGCGTAACCGCGTCACTGCGGGCCTGCCCTGGTACGGCCACGCGACGTTTGACTGCGACCCGGTAACGCCGGTCCATGGCGGCAAACAGCCCGCCGATGGCGATCATGATGCCGCCCAGCCAGATCCAGCGCACAAAGGGTTTGTAATAGAGCCGCAGGCTCCAGTCGCCGTTTCCGAGCGACTCGCCCAGCGAGATATAGATATCGCGCATCAGGCCGGCGTCGATGCCTGACTCGGTCATCGGTTTGCGCTGTACCGTGTAGGTACGCTTTTCCGGTTTCAGATGTGCAACCTCGCGCTCCCCGCGGCTGATAACGATGCTGCCCTGGTCAGCGTGGTAATTGGGCCCCTGCACCGTGCTCACCCCGTCAAAGCGGAACATATAGCCGGCCATCTCGACGCTCTGTCCGGGTGACATGCGTACATCCTTCTCGACATCGAACTGGGTAACGAAGGTGACACCAATAATAAATACCGCCACCCCGAGGTGGGCGATAACCATGCCGTAATAGCTGCTGCCACCCGGAGCGCGAAAAGATTTCCATGCATCCGCCAGGCTGGAGTGGTTGCGGTGGCGCTGGCGCAGACTGAGCAGCTGCGACGCCACCAGCCAGACAGCCAGCAGTACCGCCAGTCCGACCCAGAGTGAGCCGTCATGCAGGATCGGCAATGCGGCCAGCACGCCGGCGCCCACGCTGGCGGCCATGGCAATTTTCATCAGGCGGGCGAGGCGCCCGGGTTCATCGTGCTTCCAGCGGGTCAGCGGACCCAGTCCCATCAGGATCACCATGAAGGGTGTAAAGATCACAAACATGGTGGTGAACCACGGGAAGCCGACCGAGATCTTGCCCCAGCCAAATGCATCGTAGATCAGCGGCGCGAGCGTCCCGAGCAGGATGAATGCGGTGATCACTACCAGCAGCAGGTTATTACCCAGCAACAGGGTTTCGCGCGACAACAGATCGAAGCTTCCGCCGCCGGTGACGTCCGGCGCACGCCAGGCATACAGCATCAGCGACGCGCCGATGACGATGCACAGGAACACCAGGATGAACAGGCCGCGCGCCGGGTCGGAAGCG
>CAJQOV010000119.1 GCA_905480065.1 uncultured Gammaproteobacteria bacterium
CACCACAGGCAAAGTAGCCCGGTTTACCCGGCACCTGGTAAAACGGATCGGTATCGACCAGTCCACGGCCGTTGTCGAATTGTTCCAGCCCGGTCAGGTCGCCGGCCTGGCCGACGGCGGGAACCACCAGGTCGCACTCGATATCGAATTCCGATCCCGGCTGCTCGACCATCTTGCCGCTGCTCCAGTCCACCCTGATGACGCGCAGCGCGGTTGCCCGGCCGTCCTTGCCCAGTACCAGTGACACGGGCAGCAGGTTGCCGAGCAACTCGATGCCTTCCTTTTTCGCGGTGATGCGTTCGTGCTCGGCCGCCGGCATGTTCTCGATCGGACGCCGGTAAATCAGTAATACCTCGGAGCCTTCGCGGCTGGCGGTGGCGGCGACGTCGTGCGCGGTGTGGTTGCGGATCACCGCCTCGGGACGGTCATTCTCGTGGCTGGTGCTGATGTGGCCGAGGCGGCGCGCCACCGAGACCACGTCCATGGCGGTATCGCCACCGCCGATCACCACCACCTTTCTGGCAGTGAAATGCATACGCCCCTCGTTGAAGGCGGCGAGGAAGGCCACGCCGCTCACGCAGTTGGGTGCGTCACCGCCGGGAATGTCCAGGGTACGTCCCTGCTGCGCGCCGATGGCGAGCAGGATGGCGTCATGGTCTTTTTCGACCTGTTCGAAGCTGATGTCGCGCCCGACGCGGGTGTTCATGCGTACCTCGACGCCGAGGTCGAGGATGCGCTGGATCTCGCCGTCCATGACGTCGCGCGGCATCCGGTAACCGGGGATGCCATAACGGGTCATGCCGCCCAGTTCGGCGCGCTCATCGAAAATGGTGGCGCCATGACCGAGCCGGCGCAGCTGGTAGGCGGCCGCCAGGCCCGCTACGCCACCACCGATGATGGCGACCTTTTTGCCGGTTTCCTGGGCAGGTCTGGCAAAGGCCAGTTTTGCGTCCAGCGCGTGATCACCGATGAACTGTTCCACCGAGTTGATACCGACGAAGTCCTCGACCTCGTTGCGGTTGCAGCCTTCCTGGCAGGGCGCCGGGCAGACCCGGCCCATGATGGCGGGGAACGGGTTGGCATCGGTGGAGCGGCGAAAGGCGTATTCCTGCCATGGCATGCCGGCCGGCGGCTTCTCGATGCCGCGCACGATCTGCAGCCAGCCACGGATGTCCTCACCGGACGGGCAGCTGCCCTGGCAGGGCGGGGTACGATGTACATAGGTGGGACACTTGTACGAGGTATCCTCGTTGAAGATATGTTCTGACCAGCGTGTCCAGGTGTGGTCATCGTCGGTGTAGCGCCGGAAAGTCAGTTTATCTGCCATGGCGTGTTTCTACCCCCTGCGTTGTTTATGGTGTCATCTTACTGTAACGATCGTTGCAGGAAAACCATGTTACCCGACAGCGGCTATCTGGTGCACTTTTATTGAACATGTTAGGCTGCATCACGGTCGAAAAAACACCTGAATCTGCGCCTCGTGCGACGCAGGGCCAGGTTCCTGGCCCGTACCGTTCAGCGGTTCCTGCGCCGCCGGATGCCGGGCTGACCAGCCGGGGTTTTTGTATGGTTGATTTGAGTCACCAGGTATTAAGGACGGATATTTCAGGTATGCCGCTCGAATGGGTCGGCTACCAGGACGCCGTGCGGCTCTATCACCTGGAACAGGTAGCATATACCTGCGGCACCTTGCTGTACCGTGTGCATGGCGGCATCTGCGCCAGGACCGGCCGGCAGAGTGTCATCGAGGTCAATTCCATCATTGCCACCCATGGCCGCAACCGCGAGCTGCTGAAGTTGCGCGAGGCCTATGTACCACCACTCAACAACCCCGCGCTGTTCCGGCGCGATACACAACTGTGCCTGTACTGCGGCGAGACCTTCCACGAACACGACCTGTCACGCGACCATGTCACGCCGGTGATCCAGGGCGGCCAGGATACCTGGAACAATGTCGTGACCGCGTGCCGGCGCTGCAATAACCACAAGGCCGGGCGTACCCCCGAACAGGCCGGTATGCAATTACTGGCGGTGCCATTTACCCCGACCCATGCCGAGTACATCTACCTGCAGGGCCGGCGCGTGCTCGCCGACCAGATGGAATTTCTGCGCGCACACTTTCCGCGCACCAGCCCCTTGCACGGCCGCCTGGCACTGACCGGCTGACGTGGCCGCACGCAAGCGGCGCGTCTACCTGGTCGACGCCAGCATCTATATCTTTCGCGCGTACTACTCCGTTCCGGAAACGCTGACCAATAGTGATGGTCATGCCATCAACGCGCTGCATGGTTTTGCCGGCTTCCTGGCCGGTTTCCTCGACGATGTGAAGCCGGATCACCTCGCCGTGGTGTTCGATGCAAGCCTGACCAGCTCGTTTCGCAATGACCTCTATCCACCCTACAAGGCCAACCGTGAGCCCGCGCCGGAACAGCTGAAACGACAGTTTCTGTTTTGCCGCACCCTGGTCGAGGCGCTCGGCATTGCCGCATATTCCAGTGATCGCTATGAGGCCGATGACCTGATCGGCACACTCGCTGCACGGCTGCGTCCGCGCGATTTTTCGATCGCGATCCTGAGCGCTGACAAGGACCTCGCACAGATCCTGCAACACGGTGACCTGGTATGGGACTACGCGCGCAATCGCAGGCATGATTACCACAAGGTGCCGGACTGGCTCGGGGTGCGCGCCGAGCAGGTGGCCGACTGGCTGGCGCTGACCGGCGATGCAGTGGACAACATACCCGGTATACCCGGCATCGGTGCGAAGACGGCGGCGGCCTTGCTGGACGAGTTTGCATCGCTGGATGCCATCTTTGCCGGCCTGGAGCGCGTGCCGGAACTGCCGCTGCGCGGTGCCAGGCGCGTGCAACAACTGCTCACCGAGCATGAAAGTGCAGCGCGGCTGGCGCGTGAACTGACTGGCATCGCTATCGACCCGGATCTGCAGGTCGTGGCATGCGACGTACAGCGCCGCGAGGTAGACAGCGAGACCGTTGCCGATGTGTGCGAACAGCTTGGCCTGGGACGCATGACCGCCGCGCGGTTGTTGCGTGCACTTATATAACCGGTTTCACGGGAAGAACCGCAGGCACAAGTAAAAAATTGCTACAGAGGACACAGAGCTCACAGAGACGACAATGTGATCAGTACCAATGCAATCATTCATTGCCACGACAACCGAGTTCTTGCGAAGAACATTTGCGCCAATGGATACAGTGGTTCGTGCAGGAACGCAGGAACGCGAATGCCAGTCCGGGGATTGTTCGCGGGCATCATCCGCTCCCGCATTCAATTGATATTGTCAGGTAACTGGAGTTATCTCTGTGTACTCTGTGCCCTCTGTGGCTTAATACCTTGAAATCATGTCCCTCTGGCAACACATCGCAAACGACATTGCCGCTGCAACCGGTGTTACTGCGCAGCTGGAGGTGCTCGGTACCATCGGCGGTGGCTGCATCAACCAGGCACAGCGCATCCGCTACGGCGACCACGAGTATTTCGTTAAACTGAACCAGGCACGCCTGCTCGACATGTTCGCGGCCGAAGCCGCCGGGCTGGACGAAATGCGCCAGTGCACGGCGCTGCGGATTCCGGCGCCGGTCTGTTACGGTAACGATGCGCAATCCGCATGGCTGGTGCTCGAATACCTGTCGCTGGGTGGTCGTGGCAATGCCGCGGCACTTGGTGAAGGGCTGGCCGCCATGCATCGCATCACCCGGGACGATTATGGCTGGTATCGCGACAACACCATCGGTTCCACGCCGCAGCTCAATACCCCCTGTGATAACTGGATCGAGTTCTGGCGTGAACGGCGCCTGCGCTTCCAGCTCGAACTCGCGGCGCGCAACGGTCATGGCGGGCGCCTGCAAACGCAGGGTGAGCAATTGCTGGGTTGCTTCCATGGCCTGTTCAACGACTACACGCCGCTGGCTTCGCTGCTGCATGGCGACCTGTGGGGCGGCAATCACGCCTGCACGCAGGCCGGAGAGCCGGCCATCTTCGATCCGGCGGTATACTACGGTGATCGCGAGACCGACCTCGCCATGACGGAACTGTTTGGCGGATTTGGCCAGGCTTTTTATTCCGCCTATGAAAACGCCTGGCCGCTGGATGGCGGTTACCGGGTGCGCAAGACGCTCTATAACCTCTATCACATCCTCAACCACCTCAACCTGTTCGGCGGCGGCTACCTCGGGCAGGCGCAGGGGATGATCGACAGCCTGCTCAGCGAGCTGCGCTGATCGGCAACACCGGCCGGCTACCCGGTCCGTGGGTATTTCACGAGTATCCGGCAAGCGCTGGTTAATGCGTCATGGCGCCATCAGCTATCGATAAATAACCGGCTATTGCAGGTATCCAGGGGCGGCAGGGTGATTGCATACCACTGCCTCGAACCGTTACAGTGTTATATATATAGAGAATGCTGTAGACAAGCTGTCGATCCCGATCACGCACCTGATACCGGTTTATCTCCGCACTATTTGCTACCCGGCCTGGTGCCGTGCCGCCGGGAACGATTGACCCCTGATAATGCCTGAGCACACTGCGGTCTTGATATGAAAATTCGTTTCCTGCCTGCCCTGTTGCTGGCGCTGTGCTGTCCGTGCGCCGGGCAAGCGATCGCGGCTGATGCCATCCCGGACCGCACCGGGCCGGCGCAACTGCATGAACTGATTGAACGGATGAAGACATCGCCGCGCGGCCCGTTTGTGCGGATCCGCTGGTTTTGTGCCGATGGCAGCGTGCTGCCGCCGGAAGAGGGCGCCTGCAGCGCGCATGGCGGGGGTGTGCAGCACGGAGAGTGGAGCGAGTTGACCCGTTCCATCCGCGCCCAGGGCTATCTGGTTGCCACGCTGCTCACCGACCTGAATACGCTCGGATTCATTGGCGCCTACCCGCAGCTCGATGACCTGCGCCAGATCCTGCTGGAGCAGTTCCTGATCCAGAACGACGATGGCTGGGTGTTTCGCCAGGCACGTTACTATCGCGGTGCGCTGCAGGTTGAGGACGAACGGGCCGCTGCCCGCGTGTTACTGCTGGGCATGGTGCAGGACCCGGACTGGCAAGACCCGGCACGCTACCTGTTATTGCGCGAGGCCGCGCGCCTGTTGCCGGTGGGGACCGAGCCGCCGGCGTCCGCCACGGTGCGCAAGCTTGCCATCGAGATCGCGGACGCGGACCCGGATTTCCAGGCCCTGCGCATCAAGCTGCACAGCCTGCCGGACGCCAGCGATCCGCAGCGGGTGCGTGACTACGTGGCAAAACAGGGTTTGCCACAACTGGCCGAACAGTACCAAGGCCTGGCCAATGCACTGGACACCCTGTACGCCTCACGCACCGGTATCAACCGGCTCGAGGAACTGGTCGCGGAAAGCGGCAGCAAGCCGCTCAAGGCCCTGTTACGGGACATCATCGCCCGGCTGACCGCTGCACAGGATTTGCAGGAACGCATGCGGATAGCCGCCGAGTCGGCGCTGCAGTTACGCCAGCGGGTGCTGGCATCGACCGGGTTCAGTCCGCCCAACCAGCTGCGCCTGCTGCAGGCAAACCTTGCCCTGGAGCAGGAGGTCTATGCGCTGGGCAACCAGTTGCTGGAAACAGCAGCACAGGCAGATCGCCGGACCCGCCTGCAATGGTTGCGCAGTCTCGGCATGTCGCTGCTGGCCAGTGGCTTGCTGTCTGATCGCCAGTGGGACAGTCTCGAACAGCGTATCAGTGGCCTGGAAACTGCTGAACAGCTTGATGCCGAGGATTACTACAACGCGCTGCGCTACCTGGCGCGTGTGCCGCAATGGGCGCAGCGTACACTGGAATTCCAGTTTGGCCCGACCGTGGAACATTGGCTCGACCTGACGCCGCTGGTGGTACACATGATTCCCGATCGGCTGCGCGGCAGCCCGCTGCTCGCGTACGCACGCACGCTGGATGTGCTGACACAGGATGCCAACCGGCTGGTGGGTGTGAAGCAGTACCTGTTCGACCGGGACAGCGCCGGCGGCCTGCGCGCACTCAATCCCGGCCTGCGTCGTGGCCAGTTACTGGCTGCCCCGCAAGCGGGTGAGGAGTATCGCAAGGACGGTATCTACCTGTTGCCGTCAACCACGCCGGAACTGCCACCGATCGCCGGTATCCTCACGCGCGGTGAAGGCAGTTCGCTGTCGCATGTGCAATTGCTGGCGCGCAATCTCGGCATACCCAACGTGGTGGTGGACGAGTCCCTGATTGGACAGGTCCAGGCCCACCTGGGAGAACACATCGTACTGGCGGTCAGCCCGCGCGGTACCGTACAGCTCACAGCCGATGGTCCGCACTGGGACGAGGTGTTTGGCCGCGAAGGCATGGCGCCGGAAGTAGTGATCCGTCCGGACCTGGCGAAGCTGGATCTCCGGCAGAGCGAATTGCTGTCGCTGGACAACATCCACGCCAGTGACTCCGGGCGCATTGTCGGACCCAAGGCAGCCAATCTCGGCGAGTTGAAACACTACTACCCGGAGGCGGTGAATCCCGGTCTGGTGATCCCGTTTGGTGAATTCCGCAAGTTGCTGGACCAGCCCATCACGGCCGGCGGCCCGTCGGCGTTTGACTGGTTGCGCAGCGAATATACACGCCTGCGTGCCATCACGGATCCGGCGCAACGCCAGGCCGGGACCAGTGCATTCCTGGAGCGCCTGCGCGGCTGGATTACCGGCACTGATCCGGGCGAGGAGTTTCGCGAGCGCTTGCGCAAGGCGATGCAGGATAACTTTGGTGACCCCGATCAGGTCGGTGTATTTGTACGCAGTGATACCAACGTCGAGGACCTGCCCGGATTCACCGGAGCGGGACTCAATCTCACCATGCCGAATGTGGTCGGTTTCGATGCCGTCATGCAGGCGATACGGAAGGTGTGGGCCTCGCCGTTTACCGAGCGTGCCTACGCCTGGCGCCAGGCACACATGGAACAGCCGGAGCATGTGTATCCCGCCGTGCTGTTGCTGAAGACTTTTGCCTCGGAGAAATCCGGCGTGCTGGTGACGACGGACGTGGAGAACGGCGATCGCCACTGGCTGTCGGTTGCCGTTAGCGAGGGGGTGGGCGGCGCGGTGGAAGGACAGGCGGCCGAGGAGTTGCGGGTGGAACGTGCCACCGGCACCGTGCGTCTGCTGGCACAGGCGACTGCACCGCAGCGCTCCGAACCGTCACCTGCGGGTGGCATGCTCAAGGTGCCGGCCAGTGGTCGCGAACAACTTCTGCTAGCGGGTGAGATCGAACAGCTGCGTGTCCTCGCTGACGATGTCGAGCGGCGTTTTCCGATGCCGCTCGGCCAGGACGGTCGTCCGGCACCGGCGGATATCGAGTTCGGTTTTCGTGATGGCAGGCTTGCCCTGTTCCAGATCCGCCCGTTCGTGGAAAGCCTGCGCGCACGGCGCAGCCAGTACCTGATTGATATCGACCGGGGCAGTGCCGGCGCGCGCGACACGATGGTTGATCTGCTGCAGCCACCATTGGCGGCAGCAGTGGAGTAACATGATGAGCAGAGAGCAAACCGGTAACCCGGCTATGTGCAATGAATCAGCCCAATCCTGTGCGGCAGCAAATAGCGTCAGCCTGATGCGGCTCCCGGCAGCGGTCGTGTCCTGCCTGGCAATCCGGTGGTCATGATGCGTGTTCGATACGCAATGCACGGTCTGTTGGCGGGTTGTCTGCTGGCAGCGAGTGCCACACAGTGTCCGGCCTATCCCATCGACGGTTACGCGGACACCGGTATCGCCCGGCTGGAAGGTTTTCGACTGGCAAGGGAAGGCAAGGTGGCCGGCAATCGGCTAAAGCCGGGTGCTCTGCTCAATACCGACCAGGTGCAGCTGCGCATGCAGCAACATGCGGATTTGCAGTTGCCCGCGAGCGACGAACGCCTGACCCGCAAGATAAAAAATCTGCTGGGCGCCGAGGCAAAGCACTACAGCGTCAGCGTGCTGGATCTCAGTGACCCGGAGCATCCCGTACTGGCGGAACATAATCCGCTGACCCGCCGCAATCCCGGCAGTGTCGGCAAGTTGATGGTGGCGCTGGCGATATTCCAGACGCTCGCCGATCTGTATCCGGATGATATCGAGGCGCGCAAGCGGGTGCTGAAGAACACGCTGGTCACGGCGGATAGTTTCATCCGCACTGACCATCACAAGGTGCCGTTCTGGAACCCGGAGATCAATCGCATGCCGCGTCGTCCGCTGCAGGCGGGCGACACCGGCAACCTGTGGAGCTACCTGGACTGGGCGCTGTCGGCGAGTTCCAACGCGGCTGCCAGCATGGTGATCAGGGAGTTATTGCTGCTACGTCACTTCGGTACCGCCTACCCCGTGTCAGCGCAACAGCAGCAGGCGTTCTTGCATGACACCAGTCGCAGTGAACTCGGTGCGTTGTTGCTGGACAGCCTGCTCACGCCGGTCACCCGCAACGGGCTGGATGTGGACAAGCTGCGCCAGGGCAGTTTCTTTACCGCTGAGGGCAAGCGCCGTGTGCCGGGCACCAACAGCATCTCCACCACGCATGAACTGATGCGCTACCTGTTACTGCTGGAGCAGGGCAAGCTGGTTGATGCCTGGTCGAGTCTGCAGATCAAGCGGCTGATGTACATGACCCAGTGGCGTATTCGCTATGCATCTTCGCCGGCACTGAACGAGGCGGCGGTGTATTTCAAATCGGGATCGCTGTATCGCTGCAAGCCCGAGGAAGGCTATGAATGCAAGAAGTACCAGGGGAACGTGGAAAACCTGATGAACTCGGTGGCGATCGTGGAAGCGCCGGCGGGCGAACCGAAGCTGTTCTACCTGGTCGCGCTGACTTCCAATGTGCTGAAGAAGAACTCGGCAGTCGAGCACCAGACCTTCGCTACTCGGCTGCACCGCCTCTTGCAAGACTCGCGGTTCGCAACGGCTGCTGCAAAATAATGCCATCCAGTTCGTTGATCAGGTTCTTCAGCCAGTCGCCGCCCTTCGGACTCTGGGCGAGTGCGACGGCGATATAGGTACGACCATCATGCTCGACAATTGCACTGTCCGCATGCCAGTTGCGCCAGGTACCGGACTTGCGATAGATCTGCGCGTTCGGATGGGTGGTTTCCAGTCCCTTGACAAATTTATGATGAATGGCCGGATCGCCCATGATGGCCTTCATTTCACGGGACAGCTGCGGCGATACCAGTTGTCCGGTTTCCATCAGGTAATAAAAGCGCGCGACCTGAACGGCTGTGGCGCCATGCGAAAGATTGTGCAAAGGATCGCGCTGATAGGCCACGCCCTGCGCGTATTCCTTGCCGACCCACAGGCCGCCGTTGTACTTCGTATCGTAAAGGCGATATTTCGGCGAGCGCAGCACGGTGTTGATATAATTGCGTCCCACTTTATTAATGAGAGTGGTGGCAGCCGTGTTGGAGGAGTGGCGGATCATGTCCGTCATCAGCTGGCGGTTCTCATCGTTCAGCTTGAGCTTGCCTTCATGAATGCGTTCAAACATCGCCAGCAGGATTGCGATTTTCGGCAGGCTGGCGGCATACATCATTGCATCGCCGTTGACCTGGGCCAGCAGCGGATGTTGCGGATCGGTGACATCAACCAGTGCAATGGCAAGGTTGCCATCCTGCACAGCCGTATCAAGATTCATGCGCTTGATACGCTTCTCGAGCTGTTTCTGCAGCGTCGGATTGTTGGCGTTTCGCAGGTTGGGGAAGGCAGTTTGCGCAGAAGCGGCTTGAACGGTAACAATAATTCCGATGGATAGAGCCAATGCCTTGAGTGCAGCATTCAGCATGCTTGACCTCCAGTGCCCGGATAAACAGGCGCCATGGTAACGGATAAAAAATATAAGTCAATGCTTATGAACTATAGTCGCACATTACTGGCAGGCCGTTGTGTGCTGCTGTTCACAAATTTCTTCCTTATTATCGCCGCGCTGTATCACCTGAAACCGGCGAGTCGATCGCTGTTTATCAGTGCACTGGGCAGCGAGTACCTGCCGTACGTGTGGATTGCAACGGCACTGGTGCTGGCCGCAATCATCAGCCTCTATCATCGGCTGGTCGCACGCCATTCACGCATCAACGTGGTGCTCGGAACCTGTATCGTCATCATTGCCTGTCTGCTGTTGTTTTTTTTGCAGCTGGCTGACGGTGGTTTCATACAAGCCTTTGCGTTCTATATTTTTGTCGATGTGCTGAGCGTGATCCTGGTCGAGCAGTTCTGGAGTCTGACCAATACCATCTACGACACCGCGTCCGGCAAGCGCTGGTACGGGCTGATCGGGACTGGCGGATTGCTGGGCGGGGTGGCCGGCGGCAGCATGTCGAACATGTTCATTGCGCGATTCGGACTTGATACTATCGACCTGTTGCTGGTCGCTGCCGGGATCATTGCCGTACTCATGCTGCTGACCCTGCTCATGGGCCGGCTGGGCCTGTATGCCGAACACACGGGCGTACGTGACAACAACGGCAACAACGGCAACAAAGGGCACAACAGCGGGGAATGGCGCACGATCCTCAAGCACCGCTACCTGTTCCTGATTGCGCTGATCCTGCTGCTGGCGCAGATGGTCGAACCGCTGGTCGAGTTCCAGTTCATGAAAGTGGTGGAGGCGAGTATTACCGACCGGGATGCCCGCACTGCCTACCTGGGCACTTTCTTCAGTTTGTTGAGCGGGGTTGCCATCGCCATCAACCTGTTCATCACGCCACTGGTACATCGCTGGCTCGGTGCACTGGGGGGGCTGTTCGTACAACCGCTGGCGGTAATCGCAGGCAGTTTCTGGTACATGTCCCAGGCTACCTTGCAGGCCGGCGCGTTTCTCAAGATTTCCGACCGCGGCCTGTCCTATTCCATTAACCGGGCTTCGAAGGAGCTGTTATACGTTCCCATCGATCCGCTGCTGATCTTCCAGGCCAAGGCCTGGATCGACATGTTCGGTTATCGTCTGTTCAAGGTGCTGGGATCGCTGCTGATCCTGTTGCTGACGCAATGGTTGCCGTGGAGCATCGGGGCCGGTCAGCTCAGCTGGCTGGTGCTGGGCGTATGCATGGTATGGATGACGGTCCTGCTGCAACTGGGCCGCGAGTACCGGCGGATCGTCTCGAAAGCCGCCACCGTCAACGCGGCGGCATGAACGTGCGGCAGACCAATGACCGATACCCTGCATAAACTGGTCGAGAGTCTGCAGCAGCCTGCCCTGTTTGCGCATCCGGTGACGCGTTTTGTAGTCATCGAGACGCATATCTCGATCATCCTGCTCACCGGCAGTTTTGCCTACAAATTCAAGAAGCCGGTAAATTTCGGCTTCCTGGATTTTTCCACGCTGGAAAAGCGCCGGCAGTGCTGCGCCGAGGAGCTGCGGCTCAATCGCCGGCTGGCGCCGGAACTGTATCTTGAGCTGGTGCCGGTCTGTGCCGGTCCCCGTTTTGGTGACGATGCGGAGGTGATCGAATACGCGGTGCGCATGCGCGAATTTGCGCAGCAGGCGCAGTTCGATCGCATGCTGGATGATGGCCGGCTGACGCCTGCCCATATCGATGCACTGGCAACGCGCATCGCGGATTTTCATGCCGGCGTTGCCGTCGCCGGTCCGGCAACGGAATTCGGCATGCCCGCGGCCGTACAGGCGCCGATGGAGGAAAACTTCACACAGATCCTGGGCATTTTGCAGGACCCGGACGAACGCAGGTGGCTGGCGCCCTTGCAGCAATGGACGCGGCAGACCGGCCAGCAGCTGCAGGCGGCGCTGCAGTTACGCAAGCAGGGCGGTTTCATCCGCGAGTGCCATGGCGATCTGCATCTGCGTAATGTCGCGCTGGTGGACGACGTGCCGCTGGCGTTTGACTGCATCGAGTTCAATGCCAACCTGCGCTGGATCGACATCATCAGCGAGGTGGCGTTCATGGTGATGGACCTGGATCATCGCGGCCAAGCCGCACTGGCCAGCCGCTTTCTGAATGCCTGGCTGGAACGCAGCGGGGACTATGCCGGCCTGGCACTGTTGCGTTATTACCTGGTGTATCGCGCCATGGTGCGCGCCAAGGTCGATTGCCTGCGTGCGCACCAGCCGGATGTGGCGGACGCGGAGCGTGTGGCGATCCTGCAGGATTATCATGCCTATCTCGAGCTGGCCGGCCGCTACACGCAATCCACTGCGCCGGTATTGCTGTTGATGCACGGCCTGTCGGGTTCCGGCAAGACCACGGTCAGCCAGTTCCTGCTCGAGCAACTGCCGGCAATCCGCGTGCGTTCCGACATCGAACGCAAGCGCCTGCATGGACTGGCCGGTGATGCGCATACCGATGCGGGTATCGACCAGGGGATTTATGACCGCGCCGCCGGCGAGCGCACCTACCGGCAGCTGGCCACCCTGGCCGCTGCGCTACTGGATGCCGGTCACCATGTCATTGTCGATGCTGCCTTCCTGCAGGCCAGTCAGCGTGAGCCGTTCCTCGAGCTGGCACGCAGCCGTGGTGTGCCTTGTTGCATCATCAATTGCCAGGCACCGGAAGCAGAATTGCGCCGGCGCATTATTGCCCGGCAGCGCGCGCGCAAGGATGCCTCCGAGGCCGGTATCCAGGTGCTGGAGAACCAGTTGCAACATTACCAGCCGCCGGCTGCGGACGGGGCAACACTCCTTGCCACGGGCAGCGATGCGGCAGCCATGCGCGAGTTGCACGCCGCCTTGCGCGCTTACATGTAGGAGCGGTCATCAACCGCGACTGGCCCTGTCGTGAAATTTATCGCGCTTGATAAGCGCTCCTGCAACAGCGCATCTACGATGATCCCTTGCGCCTGTAGGAGCGGTCATCGACCGCGATCTGCTCTGCCGTGAATACCCCCTCCAGGAATGAGGTGATGCGCCGTTCGCGCCGTTTTGCCGCATCACGTACAATCGTGTCTCCATTCATCCGGCCAGACACGTTCATGACTGACAACAGCTATCTCAAGGATCTGATCCTGCTGCGTAACGATCCATCCAAGGTGCCTGCCGTCATGGATGCCGCCCTGCGGGGCGAGGTGGATGCGCAGTACGCGCTGGGACTGATCTATGCCGAGGGTCGTGGCGTTCCCCTTGATCTGGCGCAGGCGCACTACTGGCTGTCGCAGGCAATAGCGCAGGGGGATCGCGATGCCGAGCTGCTGCGCAATATCGTCGGCAGCCAGATGACCGACGAGGAATATGAGGCGGCAAAGCGATTGCGCTCAGGGCCCGGTTTGCGGCTGGTGGGACCTGAGTAACAGGAATGAAAGGTGTGAGCTGAATCCCTTCTGCTGAAGATACAACAAGAACCCGGGAGGTAGTCAATCGTGAATATTGTGCGCTGGATAATTCTGCTGGTGCTGCTTAATCTCGGGGGTTGCTCATTTGTAGCCACCTACAATCCGTCATTTGACGTTGAACTGGCAACCGTTCAATCGCGGCTGCCAGGCAAGGCGCTGATTTATACAACCAGTAGCGAGGGTGAATATGTGTTCGGTGGAAAACCGACCAGTTTTACCGGAGGTGGTACCAATCTGGGTATACATCTTGGCGTGGAAAATAGGGGACAGACCACGTTTTCCGGCCAAGCCGAATCATTCTGAGCTCCGAAGTGGCCCGGGAAAACGTGGCCTGTCCCCGTTTTCTCTAATTAGCGGGAATTGAGTCCTGGTGCGCTTCACAATCAGGTCATTACTGATATTTCCTGTGGCTATCTCTGCAGCGTGTACTGCTTGCCGATGAACAGGTCGTTGCCGACGGTGACTACGTCGCGCAGCCAGTCCGCACTGCTCTGGCAGTTTTCTGAGTAAGGTGGCTCCTTGCATGCCTCGACGGCGCCCTTGTCGCTGACCAGGTAATGCAGGCCCGGTATCGGGCGTATCTTCGTGGTCCCGGATCGGGTGGTGAGTGCCAGCGGACCGGTATTTTCGATATGCAGCAGTTGCAGCAGGCGCGCGGGCAGTTCGTACAGTGGCAGCGTACCGAATTTCTGCGCGCCGCGCTTGCCGTCCAGCACGATCAGCGGTGTCCTGTTGTAGATGCCGAACATCGCCGGTGTGAATTCGTTGCGTTTCGCGGCCAGTAATCCGGACTCGGCATAACCGGCGAAATTCTGGCCCAGGAACGGCGGGTGATCGCCGAAGATCACGATCAGCGCATCCGGGTCGCGCTGGCGCAGCACCTTGAGGAAGTCCATCAGTTCGCGTGCCTTGTAGTATGCCGTGTTGGCATAGCTGCCGACTTCCGGCACACCCGAGTCGGATTTTATGACCGGGACGCGCGCACCGAGCAGCGGGTAGTTCCAGTGGCCGAAGTAGGTGACGATGTAGTCGAGCACCGGCTTGCCGCTGGCGAGCATCGGTTCGAGCTTGTCCAGTACCTGCTGGTACAGCGAGGCATCGCTCATAAATTGTTGCACCATGTCGACCTTCTCGAAATCCTGCAATGACCAGTAGGTCTCGAAGCCGAGCCGGCGGTAGGCATTGACGCGGTTCCAGAACACCGGCACGTTGGGGTGCGAGGCAATGGTGGTGTAACCCTGTTTTGCCAGGATGTGCGGCAGGCAAGGCACATCGTTCCTGAGGTCGCGTTCGAACTTCACAGCATCCTTCAGCACCGGGAAGCCGCACAGTGCCTCGAACTCTGCGTTGGCGGTATAGCCGCCGAATACCGGTGACAGGATCGTGCTGTTGCCGGTCTGTTTCCAGAGCTGTCGAAAGTCTTTTGGCAAGGGGTCGCGCGAGTAGTGGCCGGCATGCAGCGGGGCAGGGTCCCAGAACGATTCCAGCAGGATGATATGGACATTGCGCGGTGTGAACGGTTCGGTCACGGTCGCCACCAGCTGTTGCTGTTGCAGGCGCTGCAAGGCGGCCTGCACGGTGTGCTCGTCCGGCGGCAACTCACGGTCGGCGAAGTAACGTGCGGTTTCCATCAGCGAATACAGCGTTGCGCCGCGTTGCAGGTAGTTGCCGCGCTGGTCCCACACCGAGTTGCCGACATAGTGGTCGAGCTGGTGCTGGATGCTGGCTGGCTGGTAGACCAGCGTGACGCCGAGCAGCATCAGTCCGGCCAGTGCCAGCCAGGAACCCCAGTTGCGCAGCCCGAAGTTGAATACCAGCAGGCTGACGATGCCTACCAGCGGCAGTGCGGCCAGGTAGAATTGCCAGCCCTCCAGCAGCAGCAGCAGCGTGCGCAGTGCATACAGGTCATCCGGCAGGATCGGCCCGCCGAAGAAGCTGAGCTTGACCGCGTTGCCGATGTACAGCACGCCCATCAGCAGCACCTGCAGCAGCAGGAACACCCAGGCGCGTTTCGACAGGGCGAACAGTACGTAGGCCAGCAGCAGGTTGACCAGGTAGTCGCGCACGATGACGCCGCTGTAGATGGTGACATCGAAGCGCAGCGTGCTGATCGCGTAGCACAGCGCATAGATCACGGCGGTCGAGGCTACCGGGAGCAGTCGGGACAGGAGGCGAGAGATTTGCATATAGTTGCCAGTGCCGGGTGAACAGACTTGCAAGCATAGCGCCCGTTTCAGGCGTAAACCAGCGCTTGGTTTGTTTCAGTTACTCGCCGACGGCGACTGGCTCCGTCCTGGAGAGGATTGCGCCCGCGAGGTGCTCACGCAATAGTAAATAGAGTGGCAGGGGCGGTCTGCGACCGCGATTTCCCCACGCCGTGAGAAACATTGCGCCTGCGGCGATGGTGGACCCGGCAGGAGTGGTCAGCGAACGGGACTTGCTCTGCCGTGAAAATCATCGTGCCTGCGAGCCGCTCCTGCAAAAATTGATTTACCAGCCAGGAGCGTCTTGCAGATTATATTACTGGTGATACGGCACGCTCAGTTCATGCACGGCGTTGACCAGCGCGGCAGCATGTTCCGGGTCGACATCGGGATTGATACCGTGACCAAGGTTGAACACGTGACCGGTGCCGTGACCGAAGGCGGCGAGCACGCCGGCCACGCGTTCGCGGATGATCTCCGGCCGGGCATACAGCACGGCCGGATCGAGGTTGCCCTGCAGTGCCACGCGATCACCTACGCGTTGACGGGCTGCTGCAAGATCCGTGGACCAGTCGATGCCGAGCGCATCGGCGCCGGTGTCGGCCATCTGCTCCAGCCACTGGCAACCGCCCTTGGTAAACAGGATCACCGGCAC
>CAJQOV010000120.1 GCA_905480065.1 uncultured Gammaproteobacteria bacterium
CGACTGTTTCAGAAAAGGCCTGCCATGCAGGCCTTTTTTATGCGCGATGAAAAAGTGCCAGCTATCCGCCGGGTAGCAACGACTCGATTGTTTTCAGGTGGGACTGATCACTCTATATTGATAAATATTCACTCAGAAAACCCAACATATTGGGTTCAATATCTGGTTATAATATCCACTGGCGGCACCCGGAATAGCCGGTTCCGGGATAAAAAATACCAAAAATAACCGGCATGCTGCCAATTTACAGTAGGTAATCCCGGCAACCTTTTGATTTCTAATTTGTATGTCTGTGGTCGTACGGCGTCAAATTGGGAAAATGAGCTAAGTTACTGTCCGGATAACGATTTTTCAAAATATTGCTTGACGGATTCGACCTTCCTCCCTATAGTGTCGCAAAGTGGGACTCAGTGGTGTTTTGTGGGTTCCAAGGGAGAAAAAGGGGGCGGAATTGTTTAGAGGTGGTAGCGCGGTCAATCTGGATGCGAAGGGCCGCCTGGCACTTCCCACCCGCTATCGGGGCGTCCTGACCGAGCGTTGCGAGGGTCGCGTCGTGGTGACCGTGCATGACGACCACTGCCTGATGATGTATCCACAGCCGGACTGGGACGAGATTGAACGCAAGCTCGTTCGCCTGCCCAACCAGAACAAGCGCACCCGTACCCTGCAACGCATGTTCCTGGGTCATGCCACCGAACTCGAAATGGACAAGAACGGCCGCGTGCTGTTGCCGCCGCGCCTGCGTGAGTTCGCCAGCCTCGGCAAGCGCGTGGTGCTGGTCGGGCTGGGCAACAAGTTTGAAATCTGGAACGAAGAAGCGTGGGAGCAGGATTGCGCCGCATGGCTGGCGCGCAATGGTGATGAAGGCGATATGCCCGATTCGCTCGAATCGCTGACGCTTTGATTGTTGGTGGAGAACGACTACACACACCAGCCAGTACTGCTTGACGAGGTGCTGGAAGCGCTGGCGGTGAAACCGGACGGTGTGTACGTGGATGGAACCTTTGGTCGTGGTGGACATGCAGCGGCGATTCTCGCGCAGCTTGGACCGGGGGGGAGATTGCTGGCCATGGACAAGGATCCTGCGGCAGTGCAATCGGCCAGGGTGCAATTTGGTAAAGATCCTCGTTTTGAAATTGAGCAGGGTGCTTTCACAATGCTGAGTCAGTTGCTTGCACGGCGACAACTGCAGGGTCGGGTGGATGGTCTGTTACTGGACCTCGGTGTTTCCTCGCCACAGCTTGACGACCCGCAGCGCGGTTTCAGCTTCAGTGCAGATGGCCCGCTCGACATGCGCATGGATCCGGAATCCGGTATCAGCGCCGCGCAGTGGCTGCAGCAAGCGGATGTGCGCGAGATTGCAGATGTGCTGCGCCGTCTCGGTGAAGAACGTTTTGCCGGCCGCATCGCACGCGCCATCGTGGCGGCGCGAACCAGCGCGCCGCTGCAAACGACACGCCAGCTGTCCGAGCTGATCGAAACGACAGTGCCATTTCGTGAACAGCACAAGCATCCCGCCACCCGCAGTTTCCTGGCGATTCGCATTTACATCAATCATGAGCTGGACGACGTGCGCGCCGTGCTGGAGCAGGTGCCGGACGCGCTGGCGCCGCATGGCCGGCTGGCCGTGATCAGTTTCCATTCGCTGGAAGACCGCATCGTCAAGCGCTTCATTCGTAATGAGTACCGTGGCGAGCCCGCGTCGGTGCAGTTCCCGCTGGCCGGCATGGATTACCAGCCGCGCCTGCGCCCGCTGGGCAAGGCGATCCGTGCCGGCGAGGCGGAGCGGCAGCGCAACCCGCGTGCCCGTAGTGCGGTGCTGCGCGTGGCGGAGCGTTTGCAATGAGCGCGCGCCCCGTGACTGCGCTGCTGCTGCTGGGACTGGTGGTCGCTTCTTCGGTGAGTGTGGTGTACGCCACGCACCAGGGCCGCAAGCTGTTTATCGAGCTGCAGTCGCTGGGCAAGGAGCGCGACAACATGGAGGTCGAGTGGGGCCAGCTGCAGCTGGAACAGGGCACGCTGACCACGCAGGGTCAGATCGAGAAGGCGGCGCGTGACCGGCTGGGCATGGAAAACCTGTCTGCTGACAACATGATGATCGTGAAACCATGAGTAGCGAGCGCAGAAATCAGCAGTACCAGGGACGGCGCCTGTTCCTGCTGTTTTGCATGGGCATCGCTGCCATGGTGCTGGTATGGAAGGCGGTATGCCTGCAGGTGCTCGACAAGGAATTCCTGATGACGCAGGGACAGGCGCGTCATCTGCGCGTGGTTACCCTGCCGGCGCATCGCGGCATGATCCTGGATCGCAATGGTGAGCCGCTGGCGATCAGTACGCCGGTCGAGTCGGTGTGGGTGAACCCGCAGGAACTTGCCAGCGAGCAGCAACGCATCCCCGAGCTGTCGCGCCTGCTGGCACTGAAATCCGCCAGCGTGACGGCGCTGCTGGCGAGTCGCGCGGACCGTGAATTTCTCTATCTGAAACGTCATATCACACCGGCGCTGGCCGCGCAGGTCGAGGCGCTGGATATACCCGGGGTCTACCTGCAGCGCGAATACCGGCGCTATTACCCGGATGGTGAGGTGACGGCGCACGTGGTCGGCTTCACCAATGTTGATGACGTCGGCCAGGAAGGGCTGGAACTGGCCTACGAGGACTGGCTGAACGGCGAGCCCGGCGCCAAGCGCGTTATCAAGGACGGTAAGAGTCACATCATCGAGGACGTGGAGAGCATCAGCCGGCCAAATCCAGGCAAGGACCTGACGCTCAGTATCGACCGCCGTATCCAGTATATCGCCTACCGTGAACTGGTTGCAGTGATGCAGGAATTCAAGGCGCGTGCCGCCTCGGCCGTGGTGCTGGACGTAAAGAGTGGCGAGGTGCTGGCCATGGTAAACCAGCCGTCCTACAACCCGAACAACCGCCAGCAACTGCAGCGCAGTGCCATGCGCAACCGTGCCATCACCGACGTGTTCGAACCGGGTTCCACCATGAAGCCATTCGTGGTGTCGACCGCGCTGGAGAGCGGGCGTTACCAGCCGTCCACGCCGGTAGCTACCTCACCGGGCTGGATGCGGGTTGGCGTGAACACCGTGCGTGACGTGCATGACTACGGCCAGCTCGATGTGACCGGTGTGCTGCGCAAGTCGAGCAATGTCGGCATCGCCAAGATCGCCCTGTCGCTGCCGGCGGAGAATATCTGGACGTCCCTGTCGGATGTCGGTTTCGGGGTGCAGACGTTCAGCGGTTTTCCGGGCGAGGCATCCGGTCTGCTGCCGCATTACAACGGCTGGAATGCGATCGAGACCGCGACGATTGCCTTCGGCTATGGCATCTCCGTGACACCCCTGCAGCTGGCGCAGGCGTACGCCGTGCTGGCCGCCGATGGCATACGACGCTCGATTACCTTCCTGCATGGTGCAGCGCCGGCGCAGGAACACCGGGTGATGCCCGCGGCAGTGGCGCGCCAGGTGCGTGACATGCTGGAGCAGGCGGTGGGTCCGGACGGTACGGCGCCGGACGCTCGTATCACCGGCTTCCGCGTGGCGGGCAAGACCGGCACGGTGCACAAGTCGGTGGCCGGCGGCTACTCGGACAAGCAGTACCTGTCGGTGTTTGCCGGCATGGCGCCAGCCAGTGATCCACGCCTGGTGATGGTGGTGATGGTCGATGAACCTTCCGGCAGCAAGTATTACGGCGGACAGGTTGCGGCGCCGGCGTTTTCACGCGTCATAGCGGGTGCGCTGCGGCTGCTGGCGGTGACGCCGGATGATGTTCCCTTGTTGCAGACGCGCAAGCCCGCAGGGGAGGAGCCGGCATGATGGCTGCCGAACGCATGCCGGTGCTGCATACGCTGGGGGGATTGCTGCAGGACTTCTGTGGCCCGGCAGTGCGCACGGATGTGCAGATCAGCGGGCTCGCGCTGGACAGTCGCAAGGTACAGGCCGGTGACCTGTTTCTTGCGGTGTCCGGTACCCGCACCCACGGTCTGCAACACGCGCGCCAGGCCATTGCGCTGGGCGCGGTTGCCGTGGCCTGGGAGCCGGTCGCGGGCAACGGCGGACTCGCGGAAGCGGCGGCATTGCTGCCGGCGCCGGTGGTGGCGGTGCCCGGACTCGGGCAGGTGGTTGGCCTGATCGCGGACCGTTTCTACGGGCATCCGTCGCGTGGCCTGTTCATGATTGGCGTGACCGGCACCGATGGCAAGACTTCCACCAGTCACTTTATCGCCCAGGCGCTGAACAGCGAGGATCGCCGTTGCGGACTGATCGGGACGCTCGGCAATGGCCTGTTCGGCGAGTTGTCCAGCGCCAGCAACACCACGCCGGATGCCTTGAGCATGCAGCAGTTGTTACTGGCCATGCAGCAGCAGGGCGCGCGCTGCGTAGTCTCGGAAGTTTCCTCGCACGCCATGGACCAGGGACGTGTCCGTGGCGTGACTTTTGATCTCGCCGTGCTGACCAATCTGTCGCGCGACCATCTCGATTATCACGGCACCGTCGAGGCGTACGCCGACGCCAAGCGCAAACTGTTCCATGCCGAAGGGCTGCGTTACGCGGTGATCAATGCCGATGACGCATTTGGCGCTGCCTTGCTCGGTGCGATTCCGCCGGGCGTGGCGCCGGTTGCCTACCGGCTCGAAAATGAACCGTTCCATACCCGTTATCCGGCGCAGTGGGTGATCGGCCGTAACCTGCGCAGCAATATGCAAGGCATGCAGTTCGAGGTGATTACCCCCTGGGGCAGTGGTGTACTGCGCTGTGGATTGCTGGGACGTTTCAATGCCAGCAACCTGCTGGCCGCGCTGTCCAGCCTGTGTGTGGCTGGCTTGCCGTTTGACGAGGCGCTGCAGCGTCTTTCCCGCACCCGCACCGTGGCAGGACGCATGGAGCGCTTCGAGCTGGGCGCCGGTCATGCACTGGCCGTGGTTGACTATGCCCACACTGCGGGTGCGCTGGAGGCGGCACTGAAATCCTTGCGTGCGCACTGCGCCGGCAAGCTGTGGTGTGTGTTTGGTGCCGGTGGTGACCGCGACCGCGGCAAGCGTCCGCTGATGGGCGTGGCGGCGGAAGGTTACGCCGACCGGCTGGTAGTGACCGATGACAATCCGCGCAGTGAGGATCCGCAGCAGATCGTCGCCGATATCTGTGCCGGCATCCGTCAGCCCGGGCTTGTGCATATTGAACATGATCGGGCGCACGCCATTGCCCACGCCCTGCGCAGTGCGAGCGCGGGTGACATCGTGCTGATCGCCGGCAAGGGACACGAAACCGTGCAGCAGATCGGCAACCGTTCGCTGCCGTTCAGTGATCGCGAGCGGGTACAGGCGCTGGCCCGGGAATGGGCGCAATGATGGCGATGCAACTGTCCGAGGCTGCGCAGCTGCTGTCCGCCAAATTCTCCGGTCAGGATGTCGTGTTTCGCGGTGTCAGTACCGACAGCCGCAAGCCGATGCCGGGCGCATTGTTCTTTGCGCTGCAGGGGCCGAACTTCGATGGTCATGCCTTTGTCGAGTCGGCGCGTGCACAGGGCGCTGCCGCCGCCGCTGTCACCCGGCCGGTTGCTGCATCCCTGCCGCAACTGCAGGTGGCCGATACGCGCATTGCGCTGGGTCAGCTCGCCGGGCACTGGCGCCGTCGCTTTGACCTGCCCGTGGTGGCGATAACCGGCAGTAATGGCAAGACCACGGTGCGCGCGATGACGGAATCGATCCTGGCGCGGTGCGGTCGTGCACTGTCCACGCAGGGCAACCTGAACAATGACATCGGGCTGCCGCTGACGCTGGCGCGGCTGGCCGGTGAAGACCGTTTTGCCGTGATCGAGATGGGCGCCAATCATCCCGGCGAGATCGACTACCTGGCCGCTATCGCGGCGCCGACCATTGGCGTGGTGACCAACGCCGGTCCGGCGCACCTGGAAGGTTTTGGCGACCTCGATGGTGTCGCGCGTGCCAAGGGTGAACTGTTTGCGCGGCTGGGCGCGGACGGTGTGGCGGTGATCAATGCCGACGATCCCTATGCCCCGCTGTGGCGGTCGCTGGCTGCGCATTGTAGGCGCGTGGAATTCGGGCTGGGCGCCGGCTGCGCGGTAACGGCACGCTGGCAGGGTGACGTGGCCGGCAGCGCTGTGCAGCTGGTTACGCCGCAGGGCGAGATCGCGCTGCGCCTGCCACTGCCGGGTCGTCACAACGTGATGAATGCGCTGGCCGCGAGTGCTGCCGCGCTGGCCGCCGGTGTCGGTCTCGCCGACATCAAGGCCGGGCTGGAGGCGCTGGCACCGGTGGCGGGCCGCTTCAACATCCACCGGCTGCCGTGGGGTGTCACCGTCATCGACGATACCTATAACGCCAATCCCGGTTCGCTGCAGGTGGCACTGGACGTGCTGGCGCAGGCGCCGGGTACCCGCTGGCTGGTGCTGGGTGACATGGGCGAGCTGGGTGAAGGGGGCGCGCAATTGCATCAGCGCGCCGGTGAGCAGGCACGGCAGGCGGGTGTGGCGCGTCTGTTCACGCTCGGTGAACTGGCGGCCCGCGCGGCACAGGGTTTCGGTGCCGGCGCCACGGCCTGCGCTTCACTCGATGAATTGCTGGATGCGTTGCGCGCCGGTCTGCGCGGCCCGCTGCACATCCTGGTCAAGGGATCACGTCGTATGCGCATGGAGCGCGTGGTGCAGGACCTGATGGCACAACCGGGCGCTGCCGCGC
Organism: uncultured Gammaproteobacteria bacterium; assembly: GCA_905480065.1. Lineage (GTDB taxonomy): Bacteria > Pseudomonadota > Gammaproteobacteria > UBA9214 > UBA9214 > UBA9214. Next base: position 6,704 of record CAJQOV010000120.1, read on the forward strand.
CACGCACGGAGAACCACTGACATGCTGCTATACCTGGCCAATTACCTGAGTCAGTACCACAGCGGGTTCAACGTCTTCCAGTACCTGACGTTGCGCGCGATTCTCGGCGTGCTGACGGCACTGCTGATTTCCTTCCTGGTCGGGCCGGAGATGATTCGCCGGCTCGGCCGCTACCAGATCGGGCAGCCGGTACGCGACGATGGCCCGCAGACCCACCTGGTCAAGGCCGGTACGCCGACCATGGGCGGCGCGATGATCCTGGTCGCGGTAGCCATAGCCACGCTGTTGTGGGCGGATCTGCACAACCGCTACGTGTGGATCGTGTTGCTGGTGACGCTGTCGTTCGGTGCGGTCGGCTGGGTCGATGATTATCGCAAGCTGGTGCTGAAGAACTCTGCGGGTATTTCGGCGCGCAACAAGTTTGCCTGGCAGTCAGCCATTGCACTGGGCGTGGCCCTGGTGCTGTACCTGTCCGCGACCTCGCCGGCGGAGACTACGCTGATCGTGCCCTTCTTCAAGGATGTGGCAATCAGCCTCGGCTGGTTCTACGTGGTGGTGGCCTGGTTTGTGATCGTCGGTTCCAGTAATGCGGTCAACCTGACCGACGGTCTGGACGGACTCGCGATCCTGCCGACGGTACTGATCGCCGGTGCGCTGGGGGTATTCGCCTACACCACCGGCAACGTCAAGTTTGCGGTCTACCTCGGCATTCCTTACGTGCGTGATGCGGCCGAGATCGTCGTCTTCTGTGGTGCACTGGTCGGTGCCGGGCTGGGTTTTCTCTGGTTCAACGCCTATCCCGCCATGGTATTCATGGGGGATGTCGGCGCGCTGGCACTGGGCGCGGCGCTCGGCATCGTCGCCGTGCTGGTACGCCAGGAACTGGTATTCATGGTGATGTCCGGTGTGTTCGTGATGGAAACGGTGTCCGTCATCCTGCAGGTGGCGTCTTACAAACTGACCGGCCGCCGCATATTCCACATGGCGCCACTGCAT
>CAJQOV010000121.1 GCA_905480065.1 uncultured Gammaproteobacteria bacterium
GGGATCGTGCCAGTCACGCTGTCACGGCCAACACTGCCATGCATAAACTTGTCGAATCCGCCGATCCAGGCGTTCATCGCGCCACCGTCGCCAAACGCAAGGCCATACACGAATACCAGCCACAGTATGGATACCATGCAGGTGATGGCAAAACACTGCATCAACACCGACAGCACATTCTTGCTGCGCACCAGGCCACCATAGAACAGGGCAAGTCCGGGGATGGTCATGAACAGGACCAGCACGGTGGAAGTCAGGATCCAGGCGGTATCGGCACCATTCAGATCATCTGCCAGCGCAACCGCCGGCATCAGGCATGCCAGCATGGGCAGCAGGAAACGCTGGCACCGATTGAGGGCAACATGGCTCATAACAAATCTCCCCACGGTTAAATATTTTGCTTTCAGAGTGCGTCCGGTCCGGTCTCGCCGGTACGGATCCGAATGGTCTGCTCCAGGCTGGTAACGAAGATTTTGCCATCGCCGATCTTGCCGGTGTTGGCCGCGGCGGTGATGGCATCGATCACCGAGTCCACCTTGTCTGTTGGTACGCCGATCTCGATCTTCACCTTGGGCAGAAAGTCGACCACGTACTCGGCGCCACGATACAGCTCGGTGTGGCCCTTCTGACGTCCGAAGCCCTTCACCTCGGTTACGGTGATGCCCTGTACGCCGATTTCCGACAACGCCTCACGGACATCGTCCAGCTTGAAGGGTTTGATGATTGCGGTAATTAACTTCATTGTTTTCCTCCGGTTATGCACGCACCCAGTAACTGCCCGGAAATAATACCAGAGAATAAAAGGGGTCGGTGTCATTTAATCGTTTGACTACGGTTGCCACTGAAAGGACCAGTACGATTAAATGACACCGACCCCTTTTATTCGGCAAAAAAAATGGCGGGCATCGAAATGCCCGCCAAGGGAGGTGCAGAAATATCTGCCGGTATTACTTGCCGGAACCCTTCGATCCGACGAACTCCGGATAGGCTTCCAGGCCGCACTCGGAAAGGTCCACACCAGCGTATTCCTCTTCCTCGCTGACGCGAATGCCGATCACCATCTTGATCACCGACCACACGATCAGACTGGTGACAAAGGTCCAGCCGAAGATCACGCCGAGACCGGTCAGCTGGGCAACCAGGCTGGATTCCGGGTTGGACAGCGTGACCGCGAGCAGGCCCCACATGCCGACCACACCGTGTACCGAGATGGCACCGACCGGGTCGTCGATCTTCATGCGGTCGATACCGAGGATCGCGAATACCACGATTACGCCACCGACAGCACCGATGAGGGTGGCCAGCAACGGGGTCGGTGTCAGCGGCTCGGCAGTGATAGCAACCAGGCCGGCCAGTGCGCCGTTCAGCGCCATGGTCAGATCGGTCTTGCCGAACAGGATGCGTGCCACGGCCATCGCTGCAATCACGCCACCGGCTGCGGCCATGTTGGTGTTGACGAACACCAGCGCCACGCTGTTGGCCTCGGCTACATCAGAGACCTTCAGCTCGGAACCGCCGTTGAAACCGAACCAGCCCATCCAGAGGATGAAGGTACCCAGCGTGGCCAGCGGCATGTTGGCACCCGGAATCGGGTTGATGCTGCCATCGGCGCGGTACTTGCCCTTGCGTGCGCCGAGTAACAGGACACCGGCAAAGGCCGCCGTTGCGCCACACAGGTGCACCACACCGGAACCGGCGAAGTCCAGGAAGCCGAGGGCATCCAGAGCGCCGCCGCCCCATTTCCAGTACCCCTGTACCGGGTAGATGAAGCCGGTCATGACAACCGCGAACAGCAGGAATGCCCACAGCTTCATACGCTCGGCCACGGCACCCGAGACAATCGACATCGCGGTTGCCACGAACACGACCTGGAAGAAGAAGTCGGACAGGCCCGAGTAGTAGGTCTCACCGTTACTGGCAAGCACCTCGGCTGCCGTGTGGTCGGTGCTGCCGAGCATGGCCCCGAAACCGGGCCACCATGCATTCACGGCCTCGGCAGGATACATGATGCTGTAGCCCATCAGCATGAACATGATGCTGGCGATCGCGTACAGGGAGATATTCTTGGTCAGGATTTCGGCGGTGTTTTTCGCACGCACCAGGCCGGCCTCGAGCATCGAAAAGCCCGCGGCCATCCACATAACGAGGGTTCCGGTTACCAGAAAATAGAAGGTATCCAGGGCGTAACTCAATTCGGTTAGCTGTTCCACAGTTTAATCCTCCGTCAGCCGAATCAGAGCGCGTCCGGACCGGTCTCGCCGGTGCGGATACGGATGGTCTGCTCAACACTGGACACGAAAATCTTGCCATCACCGATTTTGCCGGTATTGGCAGCCTTGCTAATGGCCTCGATGACCTTGTCCGTCATGTCCGCCTTTACCACGGCCTCGATCTTCACCTTGGGCAGGAAATCCACGACGTACTCGGCGCCGCGATACAGTTCCGTGTGGCCCTTTTGACGCCCGAAGCCCTTCACCTCGGTTACCGTGATCCCCTGCACGCCAATCTCCGACAGGGCCTCACGGACATCATCCAGCTTGAACGGCTTGATGATTGCAGTTACCAGTTTCATGTTTGTCTACTCCTTTGGAAACGGCCCGCCCCGCAGGGCGGGCCATGGCCTGTCGATTAAAGAGACTTGGATACGCTGAATACGACACGACCGTCACAGATGTTGCCGCAGTCGCTACTGCTGAGGTCGGTGTCGGTATAGGTCAGACCCAGATCAAGGCCAACAACCGACTTGCTCAGACCAACTTTGTAGTCCATGTAGTCGCTGCCCAAGTCACTGGGGTTAAAGGCATCACCGTCATTCGTGGCGATACCCAGCGACAGGCCGAAATCCATCGGCAGGCTGACATCCACAGCGGCTTCCAGGCGCCATGCGCTTTCATCCGTACCGAAGAAGTCGGAGCTGTAGGAATACTTCGCGGAACCGGAAACGGTATCGGTGAACTGATAGCCGCCGCCGACATAGAATTCCAGGGTATTCGCGTCGTCGTAGCCCGGGTACATGTACTCGATCAGGCCCAGGTCATAGCTGATAGCGCCCATTTCGCCGCCGTAGCCACCGTACACGTCCAGTTCGATCTGGGGATCATGTCCATCGCCTCCGTTAAAGAACTCAGAGTCCACGTTGGACGCCCAGGTGCCTGCATAGAGGCCGCTTGCGTGGCTGTAATCCAGGCCGCCGGAAATGGCCATCTGGTTGTCGGTCTGGGAAAAACCGCGCCACACGTAGTCCGAAGACATGGCGACGTTGCCGGTAATTTCAGCCAGCGCAGCGGTGGAAGTGGCAGCCATCAATGCAGTTGCAAGCAAGGTTTTCTTCATCATGTCAAATCTCCTAAAGGTGAGTGGTTAAACACTGTGCAATGACAACCACATCAATCGTGCTTCAAGGTTAAATACATCCTGTGTCCAGCAGGAACCGTGCCAGTATTTTTTTTACTTTAATTACAATTGGTTGTCTGATTTCTGCAGCTGATATCGCGCAGGCGGCAGCGTCTGCCTGCATGTGAATGGTGCACGCGCACTGTTATGGTGCGCCAAGATGAGGCGCTGGACGTTCGCGCCTGCAATCCACTAAGGTAGGGGCATGCTCAACACCAAGTTCATCGATGACCTGGCCCGCCAGATCAGCAACAGCATCCCGGCCGGCGTGAAGGGGATGCAAGCCGACGTGGAGAAAAACATCCGCACCCTGCTGCAGGGCGCGTTTACGCGGCTCGACCTGGTCACGCGCGAGGAATTCGACGTGCAAACCAAAGTCCTGGCCCGCACCCGCGAAAAACTGGAAGCGCTGGAGAAGCTGGTCGCGGAGCTGGAAAAACAAAAACTGTAGGGGCGGTCATCGACCGCGATCATTTCCTTACCGATAGCCATCGCGCTTGATAAGCGCTCCTACAATTCTCGTTTGATTGCAGGAGTGGTCATCGACCGCGATATCCGGCAGCCCCGCCACCCCTGTAGGAGCGGTCATCGACCGCGATACCCGGCAGCCCCGCCACCCCTGTAGGAGCGGTCATCGACCGCGATATGCTTCGTTCAACCACATCGCATCCCACAAGGGATAATCACCGACACGCCTGACCAACCCTGCACGCAACGGATTGGCGACGATGTAACGCGCCGCGTCGACAACCGATGCTTCATCGCGTAATGCATGGTCGTGGAAACCGCGCTGCCAGACGGCGCGGCCAACTGACCCAGTAATAATATTGATCTTCCTGGACGTGTGTTTTTTAAGGTTGCCTACAACGCCAGACAGCGATGATCGTGTGCCCAGCTGAAACAGCCAGTGCAGATGATCCGGCATCACAACAAAGGCCAGCGTGGCCGACCAACCAAACACATCGGACGACATGAGATTGCGCACCACCACACGGCCCACCGGAAAACTTGCGAAATGGGGCATTCTTTGATGTGTTACACAGGTCACCAGATAAACGTGACCTTGCAGGGAAATACGCCCTCTCCTTAGTGCAGAGCCGTGCGAAAGCAATAACATCCTGGTTAAATAACAAAATCGCGCTTGATAAGCGCTCCTACAATTCTCGTTTGATTGTAGGAGCGGTCATCGACCGCGATCATTTCCTTACCGATAGCCATCGCGCTTGATAAGCGCTCCTACAATTCTCGTTTGATTGCAGGAGCGGTCATCGACCGCGATATCCGGCAGCCCCGCCACCCCTGTAGGAGCGGTCATCGACCGCGATATCCGCAACAACCCTCGCGTTCCTGCAGGAGCGGTCATCGACCGCGATAGGCCACCTGCGGGTGGTATTCGCGCTTTATAAGCGCTCCTACAAATCACGGGCGGTCATCGACCGCGATACGAGGTTCACTGACGTCGCACTGCGGCATTCCCCGCTTGGTCACTGACGGGTCGGCGGGTAGGCTGGGTTTCCGTTAGCAAGGAACAGCGCATGTCACTCGCCGTCGTCTACAGCCGTGCCCGGCTCGGCATGGAAGCGCCGCTGGTGACGGTCGAGGTACACCTGTCGAACGGATTGCCGTCCTTCTCGATCGTCGGGCTGCCGGAAACGGCGGTCAAGGAAAGCAAGGACCGGGTACGCGGTGCATTGCTCAACTGCAACTTTGAATTCCCGATGCGGCGCATCACGGTCAACCTGGCGCCGGCGGACCTGCCCAAGGAAGGCGGCCGTTTCGATCTACCCATTGCACTGGGCATCCTCGCGGCAACCCGGCAGATCCCGGCCGTCACCATGCATGACTACGAGGTCGCCGGCGAACTGGCCCTGTCCGGCGAACTGCGCCCGGTGCAGGGGATTCTGCCCATGGCGCTGCAAACCACGCGTGCGCAACGCGCCCTGCTGATCCCGCATGACAACGCACGCGAGGCCACGCTGGTGCGCGCTGCCCGCGTTCTGGCCGGACAAAACCTGTTGCAGATCACGGCACACCTGTCTGGTACACAACTGCTCGAACCTGCATCATCCGTCCCGCCCGAAATAACACCAACGGATAGCATCGATCTTGCCGACCTGCGCGGCCAGCACCATGCACGCCGCGCACTGGAGATTGCCGCCAGCGGCGCGCATTCCATGCTATTGCTGGGGCCACCCGGCACCGGCAAGTCCATGCTCGCCAGCCGGTTGCCCGGTATCCTGCCGCCCATGAGCGAGGCGGAAGCATTGCAAAGCGCCACCATCCGCTCCGTATCCGGCATTCCGGTTGACCCGGCCAGCTGGCGTCAGCGCGCATTCCGCGCACCGCACCACACGGCATCGGCGGTCGCACTGGTCGGCGGCGGCAGCAGCCCGCGCCCCGGGGAAATTTCGCTGGCGCATAACGGCGTGCTGTTTCTCGATGAACTGCCGGAGTACGACCGCCGCGTACTGGAAGTGCTGCGTGAGCCACTGGAGTCCGGCCACATCATGATTTCCCGCGCCGCACACCAGGCGCAGTTCCCGGCCCGCTTTCAACTCATCGCGGCGATGAATCCCTGCCACTGCGGCTGGCTGGGTGATGCTTCAGGCAAATGCCGCTGCACGTCGGAGCAGGTCCAACGCTACCGCAACCGCGTGTCCGGGCCATTGCTCGATCGCATCGACATGCATGTCGAACTGCCGCGCCTGTCGTTTGCGGAAATGAACGGACCGCAAGGAGAATGCAGTAGCGCAATACGCGAACGGGTAGCGAAAGCGCGCAAGTTACAACAACAACGCAACAGCACGCTGAACAGCCTGCTCACTCATCAACAAATCGATACCGTGTGTGCGACATCAAAAGCGGATCAGCGCTTACTGCAGCAGGCCATCGAAAAACTGCAACTGTCGGCGCGTGCGTATCACCGCATCCTGAAACTTGCGCGCACGATTGCGGACATGGATGACGCAGCGGAGATAAAGACACCACACCTGATGGAAGCCATTCAGTATCGCAAACTCGACCGCTCTCTTTAAAGGCAACTCTGATCAAGGCCGTATCAACAGTTACTGGATCCCCGCCTGTGCGGGGATAACTTATTCAGATGTTGCTAAACAGAAATGTGGACAGACCACGTTCATCCGGGGATGCAGTGCATGACAAGGCAGGCGCGTCTTTGCATGGATCTGCAGGCGCGTCCGGGATTCTGGCACGTCAGTTTGCCTTTTTCGGCACTCCTGAGTGAGCCAGACAGGGAGATTGTCCGAGGCAGATATCCGGGAAAAACGTGGTCTGTCCGCTATTCTTTTTCCTGGTAGATCAGCTTGCGGCGTATCAGCAGCTTTTCGATCTCCACCGCAAACAGGACCAGCGCAGGCAACACCAGGCACACCGCAAGATCGGGCAACGGCAGCGGCCGGGTGTGGAACACGGCATTCAGGGCCGGCACATAGATCACCGCCAGCTGCAGCAGCACAGTCACGGCAATGGCCCCCAGTATGGGCAGGTTGCTGAACAATCCGATGCGGAACAACGATTCCGTTTCGCTGCGCACTGCCAGCGAGTGAAACAGCTGCGATATGGTCAGCACGGTAAACACCACGGTCTGCCAGTACTCCACGCCGCGGGCGATCGCCCAGGCCTGGGATGCAATCGACAGCCCGCCGATCAGCAGCCCCACCCAGAGAATGTGCTGCCACATGCCGTGCGCGAAAATACTCTCCTCCGGCGCGCGCGGTTTGCGCGACATGATCCCCTTGTCGGCAGGCTCGGCAGCCAGTGCCAGCCCGGGCAGTCCGTCGGTGACCAGGTTGATCCACAGGATATGGATGGGCAGCAGGGGAATCGGCAGGCCGAGAAACGGCGCAAGAAACAGCGTCCAGATCTCGCCCGAATTGGAACTCATGGTGTACTTGATGAACTTGCGGATGTTGTCGAAGATGCGGCGCCCTGCCTGCACCGCATTGACGATGGTGGCGAAGTTGTCGTCCAGCAGCACCATGTCCGCGGCCTCGCGCGCGACGTCGGTACCCTTTTGGCCCATGGCCACGCCGATACCGGCACGCTTGAGTGCCGGTGCATCATTGACGCCATCGCCGGTCATCGCCACGAATTCGCCCCTGGCCTGCAGCGCCTTGACGATGCGCAACTTCTGCTCCGGGCTGACGCGGGCGTAGACCCGTATGGTGGCTACCTGCCGGGCAAACTCGTCGTCAGGCAGGCCCATCAGCTCGGCACCGGTCAGTACCCGCATGCCCTGGTCCATGATGCCAAGTCGTATGGCAATGGCGCGTGCCGTCCCGGGATGGTCGCCGGTAATCATCACCGGGGTGATGCCCGCGGTCAGGCAATCTGCCACAGCCTGTGCCGCTTCCGGCCGTGGCGGGTCGATCAGCGCCACCAGCCCGAGCAAGGTCAGTTCCCGCTCGACCGATTCCGGCAGCAGGGGCTGAGGCACTGCGGGAAGATCACGGCGTGCCAGCGCCAGCACGCGGTAGCCTGCGTCGGCCAGCTGTCCGGCAGCAGCCAGTGCATCATCCAGCTTCATGCCATCCGCGGACACGCTGACGCACTGGGCGAGCACCGTCTCGGGCGCCCCTTTGACATAGGCCACCACGCCGTCACCGGCACGGTGCAGGGTGGTCATCTGCTTGCGCTGGCTGTCAAAGGGAATGACCGACAGCCGGGGAAACTGCTGCTCCAGTACCGGCTTGTCATATCCCGCCGCGTGCGCGGCCCGGTACAGCGCCAGTTCGGTCGGCTCACCGGCGGGCGCGCCGTCGATCTCGCTCACATCATTGTTCAGCACCAGCGCCAGCCCCAGCTCCGACCACGGCTCCCCTTCGTCCGCCGCAGGCAAGTGGTCTGTTTGCTGCCCGGCCGCCACGAACCGCTCGGCCGTCATGCGGTTCTGCGTCAGCGTGCCGGTCTTGTCGGTACAGATATAGGTGACCGATCCCAGCGTTTCCACCGCCGGCAGATTGCGCACCAGTGCGTTGTGTCGAATCAGCCGGTGCGCACCCAGTGCCAGCGAAACGGTCACAACCGCGGGCAAGGCCTCCGGGATCGCGGCCACCGCCAGGCTCACCACCGTCATGAACATCAGCAACACCGGCTGGCCTTGCAGCAGGCCCGCGACAAACACTACGGCGCAAATCGCCAGCACCGCCAGGGCCAGGTGACGGCCGAAACGCGCCAGCCTTAGCTGCAGAGGAGTCTGCACGGCCTCCGCGCCATGCAGCAGCTGGGCAATGCGCCCGATTTCGGTTTGCTGGCCGGTTGTAATGACCACGGCGACACCGCGTCCGCGGGTAATCATGCTGTTCTTGTAGAGCAGGTTGGTGCGGTCACCCACCGACAGGTCGGGTTCAGACAGGCGCTGTACCTGTTTCTCTACGGCGCCGGATTCACCGGTCAGCGCCGACTCGTCGGTCAGCAGCTGCTCTGCCTCCAGCAGCCGCAGGTCCGCAGGTACCACGTTACCTGCCGCCAGCAGCACCACATCGCCCGGCACGAGCTCCATGGCATCCAGTGTCACGGCCTGGCCATCACGCAACGCCGTGGTCTCCGGCGCAGCCATCTCGCGCAGTGCAGCAACGGCACGTTCGGCGCGAAATTCCTGTACCGCGCCGATGATGGCATTAAGCAGCACGATCACCAGGATGACGATGGTGTCCTGGGGCTCACCGAAAATGCCGGAAATCAGTGCCGCCAGCAGCAGCACCAGTATCATGAAGTCGGCAAACTGGCCGAGCAGCAACGCCAGTGGCGATCGTCGCCGGGCTTCCGGAAGGGTATTTGGGCCGTGTTCCGCCAGGCGCCGTCGCGCCTCTGCCGTGGCCAGCCCGGCAGCCGTGCTATTCAGGCGCTGCAGGGTTTGCACGGCATCGAGTGAGTGCCAGTGCAGCGCCTCCATCTAGCCCCCGGTAAACAGGAAAATGAGCGCGGCCGTCAGCAGCGCGATCAGCAGCGTCTGCAGGCCGCCGCGCAACCAGGAGACACCCGATATCCTGCCCAGGAAAATCCCCAGCAGAAATACCAGCAACAGTGCGATGATGATCGCGGCATGCAGTGGCGCAACCGGCAGCGGAAAACCGGCGCGCGCCAGCCACAACGGCAGGATGATCAGCAGGGAAATGAGGAACGGGGCCAGGCCGTTGACCAATGCAATCAACAGCGGTACCCGGCGTGCCGCTTCGCCGTGGGCGCTGTCCAGCAGGTCGGTCACCATCGCCGCCTCCAGTTCCCCAAGGGCACGCTGCCGTTCCGCTGTCTCGCTGACATAGGCACTGCTCACGCCACTCACGCCCAGCGCGATGGCCGCACCCACGCAGGCATTGATGGTCACCGACAGTTCGGTGGGTACCCCGACCAGAAAGCCGGTGATGAGACCGAGCATGGTGAGTGCACCATCAAACCCGTTCACCACGAAATAGCGGCGCGCAATCCCGTGGGTGCTGGTAATGCGCAGCAGGTACCTGGCTTTGCCCAGCGTATCCACGTACCGCTAGCCCGCGTCCGCCGTGCTCTGCACATCGACCTCGTCGATGCTGTGAACCGAACCACCCATGTTGCTGATGGTGGACTGAACGATCTCGAAATTTATCGATTCCCCTTCCACCACGACCTGTAGCGTTTCGGTATTCTCATCGACCTCGATGACGGTCAGTCGTACGTGATAATCTTCGCCCGCCGCGGCGATGGCCTGGGAAAATTCCAGCGCATTCGGTTGATGGGGCTTGAGCACATCCAGCACAATCCTTTTGACAGTAACCATGGCGTACACTCCGTCGTCGCCGGGAACACCGGCTGCATGCAGGACGACAGCATGTGCTGCCGTACCCGGGCAATTACCCGACAAAAGTATATCTGTTTAAGACGCTGTTTACCGCAGGCCCGGGGTAAAGCGCACCAATAAATCGCCATGGCAGATACAAGCCGGCGGCATCCCTTGAACAATTTTTGTTCTCGTCGTCAATACCTGCAGGGGATAGCTCTCGAAAAATATATTTTTCTGCAGCGCAGAACTATTCCAGGCCCCTTTACCCTGAATTTCCGACTGATGGCACGCACGCACAGTAGCGCGGATGCCGCGGTTGACGTCGGGGCACTACTCGAATCGTCTTCCATGTATTACTACCTCAGGAGGGTATGCATGAACAGGATACTGATAGTTACTTCACTGGCAGCCTGCCTTGTTTCCGGATATACGCTCGCCGCCCAAAACGGCCAGAGCGGGTCCGTGGCCGGCAGCGTGGAATCATCGGCAATACACCAGGAGTTCGTCAGCCCCGATACCAACAAGGACGGGTATATCGAGAGCGACGAAGCCAGCGCAGATGCAGCGCTGGCGCAGGATTTCCGCAACAATTGCGAAACATGACAAGCCGGGCATGGCGGATTTTTCCGCCTGGGAAGCGCAGCATGCTTCCGGGAATCAGGGCATGCCCTATAGTGCCCCTGCGGCTGTACCGATGCAGCATTCCACTACCGGCACACCGCACAAATCAGACGCAGGCGGCGGTTACCAGTAACGCCGGCAATGCGAGTGAGCCGCGCTTGTACGCGGCTCGCGTTTTTGGCACGCAGGAATACAACGCCGCATTAAAAAAGGGGTCGGTGCACTGCTGTCTCATAAACTCCCTCTCCCTCCGGGACGACTGCATGGATGCAGGAGGTACGCGTCCAGGGACGGACTCGGTAGAGCGAAGCAGGAGCCAGAGCCGAGAGCAACGCAGGGAGCGGTTGCCGAGGGGATCAAATCAAGCCAACTACCTGATTTTCTATCCCCTCATCCTGTCCTTCTCCCGGAGGGAGAAGGGACGTAATGTTAATACAGGAACAAAAAGGGGTCGGTGTCATTTTTGTCTCATAGACGGTGCGCAATATGCCGCCCAGTGATGAAAAATGACACCGACCCCTTTTTTACCTTATATGCCGCCCAGTGATGAAAAATGACACCGACCCCTTTTTTACCTTTTTTTAATGCTGAAAATTACCTGGCGTCCGCCAGTTGCAGTTGTGCCACCTGCTCCAGCTGGTTGGCGCGGATCATGGACTGGATCAGCTCGATGTACACCTCGCCCTGTTCGGAATAGGCAGCCAGGCCCTCTGCGAGTTGCAGTGCCGAGAGCGGCTGCTCCTGCTTGCGCTGTGTGGTGCGACGCTCACGCAATGGCTGGTAGGCCGGGTGGCTGTTGAGGTTGTGGATATAGTCGCGCACCGAATCCTCGATACTGTCGTAGCTGCGCACCAGGTGCGTTTTGCCGGCCGCGCGCCGCAGCGGCTTCATGCCCTGGTCCGCGTCATAGGTCCAGATGCCGAACAGGTTATTGCCTTGCCGGGCGAAACGCGACGAACCCCAGGCAGATTCGTTGGCTGCCTGCGCAATGGCCAGCCCGGCCGGGATCACGTCGACCCGTCGCAGCAGTTTTTCCAGCATAACGTCGGGATCTGCATCCGCGTCGATGCGATAGTCATCCGCCAGTTCACGCAGCCAGGCCTGCCGCGCCGCGCTCAGCGCCTTGCCACGGGTATGGGCGGTTTGCAGGTCGGCGAGTTGCTGGCGCAGCCCGAGCAAGCGTTCGTTTTCCCTGGCCACTACCGGTAACAGCGCATCGATGAACATACGCTTGCGCTGGTCGGTGGACAGGTCTGCATCGGCCAGCGCCGCAGGCAGTTCGCCCTGTGCTGGCACGTCACTGCCGGTGGCAGGCGAAGTCTTGGCGGCAACCGGCTGACTGGCAGGCCTGGCCGGGCGCATGGCCGGGTTGCCGGGATACGCATATGCCGGGTACCCGCGGTAGGCGGGGTACCCATAGACCACGGGGCGCGGCTGGGCCGGCATGGCATTGGGCCGGTACAGCGCGGGCCGACCGTACGGATAACCCGGGTAGGCGCCGGTATAACCGGGCCCGGCGAGTACCTCAACCGGTGCCGCGAACAGCGTCGCCGTCGACAATAATGTGTGGGCTATCAGCCGGATAGCACATTTTTTGGTAATGGCCATCGGACCACCCTGAGCATTAGCAGTAATTTATAAATTGCTAATATACTTATTTACAGGATGGATACAACCCCGCGCGGCCCCGGGTTACCCGTTTTGTGACTTATTCCGCATACCAGCTACCGTCCGGGTGGCGCCGGATCCACGGGTGGCTGTACCACAGCCAGGCTGATCCATCGGTTGCCTGTGCGGTACAGTTGTAGCGGCTGCGGCCCACCGGCAAGGCCTGTTCCGCGCGCACCTCGAAGCGGGTGCGTCCGGCATCCAGCCAGCGTGGCGGCACGCGTCCCTGGCCGGAGACATAACAACCCAGCGTGTCCGGTTTGTAGCGGCCGGGCTGCAGGGTGACGGTCAGCCGCGGACGCTTATCGTCCAGCGCCAGCACGGTATCATCCGGGTCCGCCTGCAGCACCGGCAGTGGCAGTGACTGCAGCTTGTCGCGCACCTCGTCGAGTGCCGCGAACGCCACCGCCATCGGGAAGCGCGGCAATGCCAGCCGGTCGGCGTACCCGCTGGCCGGTCCGGACTGCTGACCGAAGGCGGTGAAGCCCAGTTCTCCAACCAGCTTGCGCAGTGCCGTGTCGTATTCACCGTAAGGCCAGGCGAACAGCAGGGGAGCTTGCCCCAGCTCCTGTTGCAGGCGGGACTGTGCATGCAACAGGTCCGCCTGTATGCGCGTGCGCCAGGCGGATTCAGCCTCGCCCGGCAGGCGTCGCAGCAGGTGGTCATGGCTGCGGCTGTGGTTGGCAAAGGTCACCCCGTTGGCCGACATCTCGCGCATTTGTGCCCAGCTCATCATGGCCGGCAGGCCCTGGTCGACCGGATCGGTCGCGACGAACACGGTAAACGGCCAGCCACGCGCGCGCAGGCGCGGCCAGGCCTCGCGGTACACCGAGATGTAGGCATCATCGACGGTGATCGCGACCACCTTGTCCGGCAGCGGCTGGCGATCACGCAGGTGGCTGACGACTTTTTCCAGCGGCCAGACCTGGTAACCGTGTGTGGCGAGATAATCGAGGTGACTGTCGAACTGTTCGGGCGTGACGCTGGTCGACGGTGGCGTGTCGACAGCCACGTGGTGGTACATCAGGATCACGGCGTGGCCGGCCGCAAATGCCGGAGCAGTCAGCAACAGGGCCAGCACTATGCAGAGTCGAATAATCAAGCGAGTAAACCGGGTTGTGAAAAGGGGTCGGTGACTATTGCTGTCCCACATACTCCCTCTCCCTCCGGGACGACTGCAGGGATGCAGGAGGTACGAGTCCAGGGACGGACTCGGTAGAGCGAAGCAGGAGCCAGAGCCGAGAGCAACGCAGGGAGCAAATGCCGAGAAGGGACGTAATGTTTATACAGTGGTATATAGCTTTCATGTTCTGTCACTATCAACCGCTCCGTGCAATACGTTCATTCATGCACTTACGGTACTTTCAGTACATGTATGTGGAACAACAGGGGTCGGTGAGCATTGTTCATGATTGCACCATGTCACCGACCCGGCGCGGCTATTCCAGCCGCTCGATACCCAGCGCGCGGAGGATGTGCTTCTCGTAGATCGGTTCCGAGCTGCCTTTCTTCATCTTGTAGATGAAGTACTTCTCGAACGCGATCTTGGCCAGGTGTACCCACTTGCCCTTCTTCATCCATGCCATGTTGCGCGGCGGGATCTGCGGCAGCGCGACGAATGCCGCACCGGTGTCGCCCATGTCGGCCAGGCAGATGGCGTTCCAGGTGGCACGGTGGGTGGGCTGCCTGCCATCCAGCAGTTCGGCGATGTTGTGCACGATGGCGGTCACCATGGATTCGATCATGTAGCCGGTCTTGGGTGCACCGGTGGGTACCGGCGTGTCCTCGACCGGCGGGATGGCAATACACACGCCGGCGGAAAAGATGTTCGGGTACTTCGGATTGCGCTGGTTTTCATCCACGATCACGAAGCCGCGCGGGTTGCACAGCCCCTCGACCGCGGCCACGCAGTCCACGCCCTTGAAGGCGGGCAGCATCATCGAGTAGTTGAACGCCAACTCGATATCCTCGATTTTCTGCTTGTCATCGCCATATCTCTCGATGAACATCTTGCCGGCTTCCACCTTCACCACCCTGGCGTTGGTGATCCACTTGATGTCATGCTGGCGCATCTCGCTTTCCAGCATACCGCGGGAATCCCCCACGCCGCCGAGGCCGAGGTGGCCGATATAGGGTTCGCTGGTCACAAAGGTAATGGGCACTTTCCTGCGCAGGCGCTTCCTGCGCAGTGCCGTGTCGAGGATGAAGGCATATTCGTAGGCCGGTCCGAAGCAGCTGGCGAACGGCATCGCGCCGATAATGACATGGCCCGGGTTGCTCAGCAGTTGCTCATATCCGGCGTAAGCCTGTTCGGCATGGTCGATAGTACAGATGGAAACGGTGTGACCTTGCGGACCGGAACCCGGCACTTCGTCGAAGGCCAGCCTCGGCCCGGTGGCAACCAGCAGGTAGTCATAGGAAACGCTATCGCCGTTGGCAAGCACGAGCCGGTTGTGGTCCGCATCGATACGGGTCACCTGCGCGGTGATGAAGTCGATCTTTTGCTTTTTCAGCGGCGGCGCCAGCGCGAAAGTAATGTCCTTGCGCTTGCGCCAGCCCACGCCAACCCAGGGGTTGGACGGCACGAACTGGAAATGATCCGATTCAGTGATCACGGTCACCTGGTGCTGCCTGCCCAGTTCCGCGCGTAACTCGTAGGCTGCCGGCAAGCCGCCGATGCCTGCCCCCAGAACCACCACGTGTGCCATCGATTACTCCTGTGGATAAGCTGAATATAATTCCTGTTATCCGGTTCGCGAACTGTCTGCGGACAGTATATTCCATTGCCCGGGAACAAGCAGGGGAATTACCATGGCAGCAACCTCACGGAATGGCCGTGACAGCAGGGGAATACCAGACGCATGGATATGACCAACCTGATCGGCACGCTGGCCGGCGGACTCACGACCATTGCCTTCATACCGCAAGTTGCCAGGACCTGGAAAACCGGCTCGTCCCGCGACATCTCGCTGTTTACCTACCTGCTGTTCAGCAGCGGTGTATTGCTCTGGCTGATCTACGGTATACGGCTGCAGGCCTTGCCGATCATGCTCGCCAACGGTGTTACCCTGTTACTGTCCGTCTCCATCCTGGCGCTCAAGGTCCGTGACATCCTGCGCACCCGACGGCGCATACGTGCCGCCGACCAGCGTACACTCTGACCTCCGGTCAACGGCTATGCCAGCGACAAACCTGGTGTAGATTATGCGCAAACCAGAAGCGAGCGGAGACCCTGCAATGTATTCGACACGACGCATGGAAATGATGGCGGCCATCACGCTGCTGTCGCTGCTGGTCATCGGCAGCGTACTGGTGCTGCGGCCGTTTATCATCCCGCTGATCCTGGCGGCAGTGCTGGCCTATGCCTCGTGGCCGGTCTATGAATGGCTGCTGGCGCGGCTGCGCAATCGTCCCGGCGCCGCGGCATCGGCCATGACCCTGCTGCTGTTACTGACGCTGGTCACCCCGTTCGCGGTAATGGGCGTGAGCCTGGCCGACAACACGGTGGAATTGCTGCACCTGCTGCGCGAGGCGCTCAACCAGCCGCTGCCGCCGCCACCGGTCTGGCTGGACAGCATCCCGCTGGCCGGCAGTTACCTGCACGACAAGTGGCTGGCGCTGGCCATGCAGGACGAGGGCGCCATACTGCTGCAGTTACGCACACAACTGCAGCAATTGCCGTTACGAGACCTGGCCATCACCGCCGGCGCCGCTCTGGTGCACGGCGTGGTGCTGATCAGTTTCAGCGTACTGATCTGTTTTTTCTTTTACCGCGACGGGCCTGCCATTACCGCACGGGTACAGGCCGTTATGGAACGCCTGACCGGACACCGCGCCCGATCCCTGATCGAGGTTACGGCAGGCACGATTTCACGCGTGGTGAACGGCATCCTGGGTACCGCGCTGGCACAATCGGTGCTGGCACTGATCGGCTTCTGGATCGCCGGCGTGCCGGGCGCGATGTTGCTGGGATTGCTGACCTTCTTCCTTTCCATCGTGCCGATGGGTCCGCCACTGGTGTGGATACCGGCCGCGCTCTGGCTCTATTCGCAGGGCAGCACCGGCATGGCCATCTTCCTGGCAATCTGGGGCGCGCTGCTGGTCAGCAGCATCGACAACTTCGTCAAACCGTACCTGATCAGCCGCGGCGGCACGCTGCCGCTGCTGCTGGTATTCATGGGTGTGCTCGGCGGCCTGTTCGCCTTCGGCTTCATCGGCGTCTTCCTCGGCCCGGTCATCCTCGCCGTGGCCTATGTGCTGCTGTCGGAATGGGTCAACCCGACACCGGCACCGGTTGTGCAGGATGCTGTCAGCGAGTGAGCTTGCCGGCACCAGGGTCGCCATAAAAAACAACCAATCGCACTGGTCGCCGGCAGCTTCACCGCTACAGGCTAGTGGCGCTGATGACAGCCACTACACAATTTCGCAGGGCCAGCTGGCTTGCCAGACTTCTTCAGCACGAGATGACAGCCGATGCACTGTTGGTGAAAGGCATCGCGGCTGTTACGCGGCATGCGGGATTGCGCCGTGTGACAGGAGCGGCAGGCGCGCTTGATACGGATGCCGGTCGAGGTGTGATGACAGGCAACGCAATCGATGCCTGCGTGACTGTTATGGAAAAACCGTACGTCACCTGTCTCGGACTCGATCAATAAAGGCTCTGGCGGCGCCGACCACACGCCGCTTGCACAGGTGAGCAGGCACAGCAGCAGGACATGGCGCGCACTCAAGGGTTCTGCACCCACGCAAACAATGCGGACAGGACTGCCAGCAGCAACCCGGTTGCCAGTGCCAGAAAGCGGGCAAGTAGCATGCGCATAGCGTGTTTATACCATGTCAAAAAGTTCAGTATGCACCCTGCGCTGTGGCACACCGATGGCAGCGAGGCTGTGTTCGACGCTGGCCGTCATGGGTGGCGGACCGCACAGGAAGTAGTCCAGTGCCGCAAGGTTAGCGGGCAAATGACGCTGCAACAGCTCACGGGTAATGAAACCGCGCTCACCGGTCCAGTCCGGCGGCGGCTCGTTGAGTACGATAACCAGGTTCAGCTGCAGGCGCGACTGCAGCGCCTGCAGCTCCTCGTATGCAGTCAATCGTGGCAGGCTGCGGTAGGCATAAAACAGCCACAATGGCCGCCGTTCTCCGCGCTCGGCCAGCGTCCTGAGCATACCCAGGATCGGTGCAATTCCGACCCCCCCTGCGACGAACACGTAACCCGGCGCATTCGGATAACGGTCGATGCTGAATGCACCGAACGGCCCGTCAATATAGACGCGCTGGCCTGGCCTGGCGTCCTTGATGCACGATGTGAAATCACCCAGTTGCTTGATGATGAACTTCATGCTCTGTGGTTGCAGCGCACTGGAGGCAATGGAAAAAGGGTGTTCACGCATGGCCAGTGGCGAGTGCCAGAGACTCAGCCAGACGAACTGCCCGGGCAGGAATGTCAGGCCATGGTGACCATCCGGAGCTACTGCAAGTGTGCATGCATCACCACGCTCAGCCGTTACCTCGACTACGTGATATCGATGGCGCATCAGCAGCAATGGCCTGACCAGACGCACATACAGCAACAGCAGGACTACGGATACCGCCAGCAGCAGCCACAGCTCACGCTTGCCGGGAGCATCGGTATAGTAGTTGACACCGGCAATGTGGATTGCGGCCAGCACAACAGCCAGCACCGCGAGCACGGCGTGCAGGAAGCGCCACAGGTCATAGTGCAGTCGCAGCACCTTGCGCCATATCGAGGTAACCACCAGCAAGAGCACGGCCAGCAATGCCGCATTCCCGGCCAGCATATGCCCGGGTGCATCCGGCTTCAGGTATTCGACCAGCAGTGGCTCGACGCCGATCAGGATCAGCGGGTGGGCAAGCAGCAACACCAGGGCAACCAGCGCAATCCAGCGGTGGAAATAGTAGATGATGTCGATACCGAAGGCGTGCGTAGTCCAGTTGAAACGGGCCGTCAGTACAAACATGGTAAACAGGATGGCCAGCGCCGAGAACCCCAGGCCGACCGCGAAGTCCCAGCCAAAGGTGGTGCCCGGCGGCACCGGGCCGAGCAGTAACACCACCAGCGGCAACATGACCAGCAGCAGGTAAACGCCGGCCCAGAAGACACTGCGTAGTACATAGTTGTGTTTCGCCTGCATGGTCACTCACGCTGCACTGCCCGCGATCAGGCAGCGGGGATGATATTACCCCATGCGCGGTAGTATACGCCGCAGTCCGGAAACTATGGAACGCTCGGTA
>CAJQOV010000122.1 GCA_905480065.1 uncultured Gammaproteobacteria bacterium
GCTGGACTACCTCAAGGGCAAGGACAGCAAGCGTTACCAGGATCTGATCGAAAATCTGGGCCTGCGTCGCTAGCGGCCACAGCGCATTTGCGCTGTGCCTGACCGGTTACCCTCTTCAACACAGGAACATTACTCGTGAGCTTACTCAAAAAATCCTTCCAGTACGGTAATCAAACCGTCACGCTGGAAACCGGGGAGATCGCCCGCCAGTGCAGTGCGGTCATTGTCAGTATGGGTGATACGCAGGTGCTTGCCACCGTGGTTGGCGACAAGAACATGATGGAAGGTCGCGACTTCTTCCCGCTCACAGTCGATTATCAGGAAAAGGGTTACGCGGCAGGCCAGATACCGGGCAACTTCTTCCGCCGCGAGGGTCGTCCCAGCGAGGCAGAGACCTTGCTGTGCCGGCTGGTCGATCGTCCGTTGCGTCCGCTGTTCCCGAAAGGATTTACCCACGAGGTGCAGGTAATCCTCACTGTCATCTCCTACGACCCGCAAATCAACCCGGATATTCCGGCCATGATCGGCGCTTCCGCCGCGATGTCGATTTCCGGCTTGCCGTTTGCCGGACCGATTGGCGCAGCGCGCGTCGGTTATATTGATGGCAACTACGTACTGAACCCGACCACCGAGCAGATGGCCGATTCCCTGCTGGATCTGATTGTGTCCGGCACCGAAAGTGCGGTGTTAATGGTGGAGTCGGAAGCGAAAGAGTTGCCGGAAGACGTCATGCTGGGTTCGGTGGTATTCGGTCACGAACAGCAGCAGGTGGTGATCAGGACGATCCGCGAATTTGCCGCAGAGGTCAACACGCCGCCGATGCAGTGGACGGCCCCGCAGGAAAACACGGCGCTGATGGAAGCCGTTGCTGCCGCCGGTTCTGCGCAGATTATCGAAGCCTACAAGATTGCCGACAAGCTCGAGCGTTACGGTGCGCTGAACGCGATTCGCGCCGCGCTGGTTGAACAGCTGGCAACCGAGGCAAGCGGCTTCAGTGCCGACGCGGTGAAAGGCGCCATCGGCAAGCTGGAGAAAAAGCTCGTGCGTGGCCGCATTCTTTCCGGTGAGCGTCGTATCGACGGCCGCGACACCGCGACCGTACGCCCGATCACCATCCGTACCGGTGTATTGCCGCGTGCCCATGGTTCCGCACTGTTCACCCGGGGCGAGACACAGGCACTGGTCGTTACCACGCTCGGCACCGAGCGTGATGCGCAGCTGGTGGATGCCCTGTCCGGCAACAGCAAGGAAAGCTTCATGCTGCACTACAACTTCCCGCCCTACTGCGTCGGTGAAACCGGCCGCATCGGCGGGACCAAGCGCCGCGAAGTCGGCCACGGCAAGCTGGCCAAGCGTGGTGTCAGTGCGGTAATGCCAAGCAAGGAAAATTTCCCCTACACCATTCGCGTGGTATCCGAGATTACCGAGTCCAACGGTTCCAGTTCGATGGCCAGTGTCTGTGGCAGCAGCCTGTCACTGATGGATGCCGGGGTGCCAATCAGCGCACCGGTGGCCGGTGTTGCCATGGGCCTGATCAAGGAAGGCGACGATTACGCGGTGCTGACCGACATCCTGGGCGACGAGGACCATCTCGGCGACATGGATTTCAAGGTTGCCGGTACCAGCAAGGGTGTCAACGCGCTGCAGATGGATATCAAGATCCAGGGCATTACCCGGGAAATCATGGAGAAGGCACTGGCCCAGGCGCGCGATGGACGTATGCATATCCTGGGTGAAATGAACAAGGTAATTACCGCCCCTCGCGAGGAAGTTTCTGCGTTCGCGCCGCGCTATATCACCATGAAAATCAATCCGGACAAGATCCGCGATGTAATCGGCAAGGGCGGTGCAACCATCCGTTCCATTACCGAGGAAACCGGTGCCAGCATTGATATCGATGATAACGGCAACATCAAGATCGCCTCGGTAGACCTGGAGGCAGGTAACGAGGCGCGGCGCCGTATCGAGCAGATTACCGCCGATGTCGAGGTCGGCTCGGTCTACGACGGCAGGGTTGCCAAGCTGATGGACTTCGGCGCCTTTGTCACTATTCTGCCCGGCAAGGACGGACTGGTGCATATCTCGCAGATTTGCGAGGAGCGGGTACAGAATGTCAGCGACAAGCTGGCGGAAGGCGATGTCGTCAAGGTCAAGGTGC
Organism: uncultured Gammaproteobacteria bacterium; assembly: GCA_905480065.1. GTDB lineage: Bacteria > Pseudomonadota > Gammaproteobacteria > UBA9214 > UBA9214 > UBA9214. The sequence goes on from CAJQOV010000122.1 coordinate 2,159, forward strand.
TGGAAGTCGACAAGCAGGGCCGCATCCGTCTGAGCATGAAGGCGGTGACGCTGGACTAGTAGTCTGCGCTGGCGTCGCAGCAGCAAACGAAAGGGGCCATACGGCCCCTTTTTTGTTGTGATGCCATGCGGGCCTGGCGGGATGTCGGGATATGCCCCGGTTCCTGCAAGCCAATGATTGCCGGGTCGGTGATCGGGTTGCGGGTGGCGTTACCCGGGTGATCGGTTCAGTTGCCTCCGGCGCGCTGCCTGACAAATGCCAGCATCTTGCGCGCGTGGTCCTTGGGGGTGACACCATATTCCACGTAGGCGAGCCTGCCATCCGGATCGACCACGAAAGTGGAGCGTACGATGCCCAGCTTGCGCACCCCGTTCTTTTCCTTTTCCTGGATCACGCCATAGTTGTTGCAGGCCTCCTTTTCCACGTCCGCCAGCAATGTCACCCGCAGTCCGTATTTCTGTCGAAAGGCCTGGTGGCTGAAGCAATCGTTGCTGCTGATGCCAAGTACCTGGATGCCGTCTGCGGTGTAGTCATCGATCAGATCGGTAAATTCGTTGGCCTGTATGGTGCAGCCCGGCGTGTCGTCCTCGGGATAAAAATAGACGACTACCCAGGACCCGGAAAATTCCGCCAGCGTCCGCAATTTCATGTCCGAGTCCGGTAATTCAATTGCCGGTGCAATGGCGCCTGTATTGAGCATGCTTTTCCCCGTCTGCTGTATTGTAATGTGCCGGCCTGGCCAGACGAGGTAGAGTGTAGCGCAAGAACACGGCTGTGCTAAGTCCTTTGGCGAGGATGACTGCGGGGCACTCTGTTGACACTGCGCTGGCGTGGCTGCACGGGCGGGTGTATGCCGGTCCGGCATGACAGCTGGCAATGCGTAGCTAGAAAACCGGCTTGATTACCGGAAATACCAGGCTGGTCAGCTGGGTGACCGGTTTGCGGATACTACTTGCCGACCGCGAGCGTGCGCGGGCTGGTCAACAGAAAGGCATGGGTGTTGTTCTTCAGGCAGGACAGCGTTTCACCGTTCTTGAAGCTGCACTCCAGCGTGTGTGGGCTGCCCCAGCCGGTTTTTACCTGGGGAGCTTGCGCACTGTTGCCATCCGTGGCAGCAACGTCGGTTCCCGTCGCCGGATTTGCCTCGATAACAAGGTTGCGGTAGGTAACCGAGAAACTGCCATCGTTGCTGAAGTTCTCAATGATTGCCTTGGTCTTGAAGCGCACTACGTTGTTACCTGACTTGCTGGTCTGGTCCTCACTGTAGCAGACAATCCTGTTGTCCTCGGTCCGGCAATTATTGATAGCGGAGGGCAGGTAGGGTACCGGGCTGCTGTCCCGGCTCCAGGCACCAAGCATCAGGTCTTCGATCTGGTACTGCCTGGATGTGGCCCGGGGTTTTTTCTGCTGCTTAACGGTATTCTTCGCGGGCGCAGTACTTGCGCTTTGCTTGCTGTTGGTTACTTCGACAACTACCTTGGGAACTTCCATGACATCCGCTGCGGCCCCGACTTCGGGCTTGGGCGCCGCCCTGGTACGAGCTGCGGCCTTCTCCATGTTCAAGTTCTCTGTCACGTTGATGATTTCGACCCGCGCCTGGTCAAATCCGCCGTCGACTGCCTTGCCCAGCCACTGCAGGGCGAGCGTGTTGTTGCGACGGGTACCCTTGCCCTCGCCATACATTCTCCCCAGGTAATATTGCGCCGCCGGGAAATCATGTTCTGCGGCAATCCCGAACCACTTGAAGGCCTCGGTCGGGTTGCTGCGTACACCGGTACCCTCATAATAGATCAGCCCCAGTTTGTAGGCGGCCTTGTCGTAACCCTGGTTGGCAGATTGTTCGAATGCCTTGATGGCACTGATGTAGTCGATGTCGGCACCGACACCCATCATGTACATATTGCCGAGGTCATACAGACTTTCACGATCGCCTTTTTCGGCCTGCGAGAAAGTTCTGTCGAAGCGCGTCGCGTTTTCTTCCATCAGGTTCAGTCGTGAAACAGCGCGCGGATGATTTTGTGCGGCTGCCTTGCGATACCACTCGAGCGCCTTGTTGCGGTCCGCCTGGACGCCACGTCCATTCTGGTACATGGTGCCCACGTCATACTGTGCTTCACTGTTGCCGCTGTTCGCCTCGTTGAGCTTGTCCCTGAACAGGGAGTTCCAGATGTCGTTCTCGCCGTGACTGAGCATGGAAGTTAGCAGCAGACCGAGTGCGAGTGCGATTCTGTTCATAGCTTGTGACCTGTGCGTGGGGACCGGACGACGGGCTGGGTACGCCTTGATACCGCTGTTATCGGTATCCCCGGGGAGGTCTTGAGATGGCGGGCTTTTTAGGTATTAAAATAACAACAATAACAATAACATATAAAGTATTTATCAATATATTTTTAATGACTGCCGGAAGCGGGCTGCGCAGTTTTCAAGCCTGCGGGCGGTGCTTCAGGTACTTCAGGTGCTGCAGGATACGCTGTTCCAGCCAGTAGCCGGCCTGGCCGGGCCAGGTCCCGCTCACGAAGCCGACATGCCCGCCGTTGGCAGACAGTTCCAGCGTGACGGAAGCGCCGAGTTGATCTGCAGCGGGTAGCGCGCTGGCTGGCAGAAACGGGTCGTCCCGGGCCTGCAGGATCAGCACCGGTATGCGGATATGTTGCAGGAATTGCCGACTGCTGCTGCGGCGGTAGTAATCATCCACGTCCCGGAAGCCATGCAGCGGTGCAGTGACAGCATTGTCGAAGGCGTGAAAACTGCGTAGCAGGTGGAGTTGTTGTAACGGGATCGGCGGCGTGTGCAGTCGTGCCTTGAGGCGTACGGATTGCAGCAGTCTGGCCAGAAGGTGTTGACGGTAGATGCGCGACAAACCCTGCTGCAGGCGCCGTGCCGCTGCGTCGAGATCGAAGGGTACCGATATCGCGATCGCGGTCTGCAGGGGGGCCAGCTCACCCTGTTCGCCGAGCCACTTCAGCAATACATTGCCGCCCAGCGAAAAGCCGATTGCGGCAGTAACCCTTGTTGTTGCTGATTTGCCCAGCAGGCGCATGACAAAATCCAGGTCTGCGGTATCGCCGGAGTGATAGCTGCGCGCGAGCCGGTTTGGTTCACCACTGCGGCCGCGGAAATACAGCAACCCGGCCTGGTATCCCTGCCTGGCAAGCAGGCCCAGCAATGCGCCACTATAGTGTGAGTCCAGTGACCCTTCCAGGCCATGCAGCAACAGAATGCGCGGCCTTCCCGCTAGCGCTGTCCAGTCGATATCAACGAAGTCACCGTCCGGTAACTCGACGCGCTGGCGCAGCAGTGCCGGTGCTACGCGCCTGCGCAACAGGGACGGGAACAAGGTCTGCAGGTGCGCGCCAGGCAGCCACCAGGCCGGGCGGAATGCGCTTTCCGTGATCATGCCCCGGTCAGCAGTTTGTGGATGCCTGTTTCAGCTGCTGGTGCGGTTGGCGATCAGGTCATCGACCACGGCTGGGTCGGCCAGTGTCGACGTATCGCCGAGCTGGTCGATTTGATTGGCCGCGATCTTGCGCAGGATACGGCGCATGATCTTGCCGGAGCGTGTCTTGGGTAATCCCGGCGCCCACTGGATGATGTCCGGTGTTGCAATTGGCCCGATTTCATTGCGCACGTGCTGTACCAGCTCCTTGCGCAACGCATCGCTGGGTTCCCAGCCGTTCACCAGGGTTACATAGGCATAAATGCCCTGGCCCTTGATTTCGTGCGGGTAGCCGACAATGGCTGCTTCCGCAACTGCTTCGTGCAACACCAGTGCACTCTCCAGCTCGGCAGTCCCGAGGTTATGTCCGGACACGATCAGGACGTCGTCAACGCGGCCGGTGATCCAGTAATAGCCGTCCGCGTCGCGCCGTGCGCCGTCACCGGTGAAGTACATGCCGGGGAAGGTGGAGAAGTAGGTGTCGATCAGGCGCTGGTGATTGCCATACACGGTACGGATCTGCCCCGGCCACGGATGCGTAATGACCAGGCTGCCTTCCGCTTCACCCTCGAGAACCTTTCCCTCGGCATTGACGATAGCGGGTTGTACGCCAAAGAACGGGAAGCTGGCCGAGCCGGGTTTCATGCGCGTGGCGCCGGGTAGCGGGGTGATCATGTGGCCGCCGGTTTCGGTCTGCCACCAGGTGTCGACGATCGGGCAGCGGGCCTCGCCAATCTTGTGGTAGTACCTTTCCCATGCCTCCGGATTGATCGGTTCACCGACCGTGCCGAGCAGGCGCAGACTGCTGCGTGAGGTGCTTTTCACCGGAGCGTCGCCCATGCGCATCAGGGAGCGCAATGCCGTCGGCGCGGTATAGAAGGTGTTTACCTGGTGCTTGTCGCAGACCTGCCAGAAACGCGAGGCGTCCGGGTAAGTCGGTATACCTTCGAATACCAGTGAAATGGCGCCATTCGCGAGTGGGCCATAGATGATGTAGCTGTGTCCGGTGATCCAGCCGACATCGGCTGTACACCAGTAGATGTCGCCGTCGTGATAATCGAACACATATTTGTGTGTGATGGCGGCAAACAGCAGGTATCCGCCGGTGGTGTGCAACACGCCCTTGGGCTTGCCGGTAGAGCCCGACGTATACAGGATGAACAGCGGGTCTTCCGCATCCATCCATTCAACCGGGCAATCGACCGGCATGTCAGCGACAATCTCGTGGTACCAGAAGTCGCGGTTTTCATGCCAGTCAACCGGGTTGCCGGTGCGGCGTACTACCAGCACGGTAGCCACGTTCGGGCAGGACTTGAGCGCCTTGTCGACGTTGCCCTTGAGCGGGATGGTCTTGCCGCCGCGCAGGCCTTCATCGGCAGTGATCACCGTGTGGCAGTCCGAGTCGAGAATACGGTCCTTGATCGAGTCCGGTGAGAAACCACCGAATACTACGGAATGAATTGCACCGATACGGGCGCAGGCGAGCATGGCATAGACCGCTTCCGGGATCATCGGCATGTAGATGCAGACGCGGTCGCCCTTGCCGACATTGCGTGCCTTCAGTGCGTTGGCCAGCTGACAGACGTGTTCATATAATTCGCCGTAACTGATGTGTGCATCGTCGGCGGGATCGTCACCTTCCCAGATCAGGGCGGTTTGTGTGGCACGTTTCTCCAGGTGCCGGTCGATACAGTTGTAGCAGGCATTCAGCTTGCCACCCTCGAACCAGCGGATGTGACCTTTGTTGAAGTCCCACTCCAGCACCTTCTCCCAGGGTTGCTCCCAGCTCAGCAAGCGGGATGCCTGTTCGGCCCAGAAACCGGCAGGATCCTCGATCGACTGGCGGTACATGGCCGAAACCTGCTCTGCATTCAGGTGAGCACGTGCGGCAAAGGATTCCGGTACTTCATAAATCTTGCTGTCAGACATATTTTGCTCCGCGGGTCATATTGTGCATGCGGCACGTTGGGGCTGATTATAGACAGATCATCTGGTCAATGGCATCTCACGGTACTGTAGCCTCTCGCTGAAATCCAGTCGGTGCAGTGCGTGTGCGTTGTACCGGCAGGGCGCTGCGGTCCCAGTGCGCAATGGCCCAGGTCAGCAGGTCCGGCAGGTCGATAGCTGCCGTCAGTATCGGTAGTGGCTGGTTCAGGAAGCGCAATGCCTGCACCAGGGAGGCGGTTTTGCGTTGCTCCGGTATGGCCGGCGCAAAGGTTTGCTTGCCGAGTTTCTCCTGTTGTGCATTCACGGCAACCGGCAGGTGCAGGTAAGCGGGTTCGGGATGCCCGAGCAATTGCTGCAAATGGATCTGGCGTGGTGTCGAATCGAGCAGGTCCGAACCGCGTACCACGTGGGTTATGCGCTGTGCTGCATCATCGACCACCACGGCCAGCTGGTAGGCATACAGACCGTCGGCGCGGCGCAGCACAAAGTCGCCGACATCCCGGTTCAGCTGCTGGCTGATTGCACCCTGCAGGACATCCTGGAACCCGATCGTGCGGTCATATACCTGTACCCGCATTGCGCGGGCTGTGCGCCCCGGTGGCAGGCCGTTGCGGCAGGTGCCGGGGTATACCGGGTTACTGCTGCTGCCGGTCTGGCCGTCGGCGATTTCCTTGCGCGTACAGGCACAGTCGTACAGGTGGCCGGACTGTTGCAGCTGTGCGAGTGCAGCTTCGTAACAGGCACTGCGGCGGCTCTGGTACTGCACGGGTTCATCCCATTCGAGGCCGAAGGCTTCCAGTGTGTGCAGTATTTGGTCGGCGGCTCCGGGTATCTCGCGTGGCGGGTCGAGATCTTCCATGCGCACCAGCCAGCTGCCGTGATGATGACGTGCATCGAGATAGCTGCCCAGTGCGGCCACCAGTGACCCGAAGTGCAACGGGCCGGTAGGTGAGGGCGCGAAACGTCCGCGATAGGGTTGTGCGTCATTCATCTGCTGTACTCTTGCTGCCTGCACAAAAAAGCCGGCGTGAGCCGGCTGGTTTGCAGTATTGCGTATACCGCTGGTCAACCCATCTGTTTTTCCCTGATTTCGTCAAGGATCTTGCAGTCAATGCACAGCGTTGCGGTAGGGCGCGCCTCTAGCCGCTTGACGCCGATCTCCACACCGCAGGCTTCGCAGTAACCGAATTCGTTATCGTCGAGGTGACGAATCGACTCGTCGATCTTCTTGATCAGCTTGCGTTCCCGGTCACGGGCACGCAGCTCCATGCTGAATTCCGATTCCTGGGTGGCGCGATCATTCGGGTCGGGGAAATTCGCCGCATCATCCTGCATGTGGTGCACGGTACGATCCACTTCCTCCATCAGGCCGCGTTTCCAGGTGAGCAGGATGTTACGGAAATGCTCGACCTGGTGGTCATTCATGTATTCCTCGCCCTTCCTTTCTACATACGGCGCAATGCCTGGAACCGGTCCGATTTGCGTGGCTGGCTTTTTCACCGCCCGGCTGCGCGCTGGCGCAGTCTTTTTCACCGCCCGGCTGGACGCTGGCACAGTCTTTTTCGCCGCCCGTTTGGGCGCTGCTGCAGTCTTTTTCGCCGCTGCAGCAGCGGGTTTGCTGGCGGCGGGAGATTTCTTGCTGGCAACTTTCTTTTTCGCGGTCGCCTTCTTTGCAGCGACCTTCTTCACCGTCTTCCTGGCGGGGGCGGGTTTCTTCTTGGTTGCGGTCCTGGCCTTCACTGCCTTCTTTTTTACAGCCATCAGGAAGCTCTCCGGGTGGTGGCTTTAACCCACTGATATATATGGGTATTCTACTGGGTAACTGGCGCTGTAGAGTATCGTTTTCGCCGCCAGATCAATACAGGGGCGTTATTTATACGCCACTTTTACCATTAGTCAAGGATGCCGGCAGGGTGCCATCGGCATGGTTTGCACAGCTGTAGTGAAGTTCGGCATCATGCTTCACACAGACAATTTTCACAGCGATGGAGGCGGGGTATGAGTCGCAGCTTGCAGGCGGTGTTGCTGGACGTGGATGGCACGCTGGCAGATACCGAGGAAGTGCATCGTCAGGCATTCAATGCGGCGTTTGCCGCGGCCGGTCTCGACTGGGAGTGGAGCCAGGCGCTGTATCACGAGTTGCTCGCGGTGACCGGTGGCAAGGAGCGGATCCGTTACTACCTGCAGCGGGAACGGCCGGATTTTCCGCTGCCGGATAATGCTGACGAGTTCATCGCAGGCCTGCACCAGGCCAAGACCGGTTTCTATGTCAGTGCGCTGGCCAGTGGCAAGGTGCCGTTGCGGCCCGGTGTCGAGCGCTTGCTGGCAGACGTGCGCCGGTACGGTTTGCGGCTTGCGATTGTGACCACGACCACGCCGGACAATATCACGGCATTGCTGGAACACTCCTTTTCACAGGATGTGTCCGGCTGGTTCGAGGTGATTGCCGCGGGCAGTGTAGTGCCACGCAAGAAACCGGCGCCGGATATCTATCACTACGCCTTGCAGCAACTGCAACTGGAAGCGCAGGACTGTATTGCCATCGAGGATTCACTGAACGGTTTGCAATCGGCCACTGCCGCCGGTGTGTCAACCCTGATCACCATCAACCCGTACACCGCAAAACAGGACTTCAGCGGTGCGGCACTGGTGCTGGACCACCTTGGTGAACCGGACTTGCCCTGTACCGTGCTGGCCGGCGGGTTGGCGCCAGACGCCATGGTGGATGCGGAATTCCTGGTGCAGTTGCATGCCGAAACCGTGACTGTGAGCTGAAATCGCGGCATGACGATCGCGACACGCATGCAACGCATCCAGCCCTTCCACGTGATGGCGTTGCTGGCGCGTGCACGTGAACTGGAAGCGGCTGGCCGGTCCGTGATCCACATGGAGATCGGTGAGCCGGATTTTATGACACCGCAGCCGGTGATCGATGCCGGTCATGCCGCACTGACGGCCGGCCTGACACACTACACGCCGGCCACCGGTCTGCCTGCGCTGCGTGAACGCATTGCGCAGTACTACCTCGAACGCTATGACGTGACGGTTGCGCCGCAGCGCATCGTGGTGACACCCGGGGCATCCAGTGCCTTGCAGCTGGTGCTGTCCGCACTGGTCAATCCCGGCGACCAGGTGTTACTGACCGATCCGGGTTATCCCTGTAACCGCAATTTTGTCTACCTGCTGAATGCAGAACCGGTCGGCATGCCGGTGGGTGCGGAGACCGCCTGGCAACCGTCCGTGCAGCAGGTGCGTGAACACTGGTCGGCAAACACCGCGGCACTGCTGCTGGCCTCGCCGTCCAATCCGACCGGCACCTTGCTCGACCCGGCATCGATACGCGGCTATCTCGACATCATCCGGTCGCAAGGCGGTATGTTGATCATCGACGAGATCTACCATGGCCTGACCTATGGCGCCGCCGTGCCGACCGCATTGTCGATCTCCGACGAGATCTGTGTGATCAACAGTTTTTCCAAGTATTTCGGCATGACTGGCTGGCGGCTGGGCTGGCTGGTGGCACCGCCGGCACTGGTGCCGGAACTCGACAAGCTGGCGCAGAACCTGTTCCTGGCGGCACCGACCCTGTCCCAGCATGCCGCACTGCATGCCTTTGACCGGGACAGCATCGAGATTCTGGAACAACGCCGTGAGTGCTTCCGGCAGCGCCGTGACTACCTGTTGCCGGCATTGCGCGCACTGGGTTTCGCTATCCCGGTACAGCCGGAGGGTGCGTTCTACCTGTATGCCGATTGCAGCCGGTTTACCGATGACAGCTTTGCCTTGTCGAATCGCCTGCTGGAGGAGGCCGGCGTGGCAATTACCCCCGGCATCGATTTCGGCAGCTACCGTGCCAGCCACCATGTGCGCTTTGCCTATACCACCTCGCTGGAGAACCTGCAGGAAGGCGTGCGGCGCCTGCGCGAGTACTTGTAAGCCGTAATCCTGTTGCGTATGTACATGCTTGCAGCACGAGGAAATCATTTAACTTGCGCAAAGGTGCGCAGGCGCCAGAAACTTTCTCACGCAGAGGGAGGTTTTGCAGTCGTGATTTTCATCTCTGTCATTCCCGCCTGCGTTGGAATGACGTCAGAGGGAATCACGGGCGCCAGTGCCAGCCGTACCGGCTCGTGGCTATTGAAGGATATGTGACTTGCGCCGCAAGTACTCGCCGCAGAGCTATGTGCCGGCAGATGACTTTTCTGCGCTATGTTGCTGTCGGAACTCGCCCACCCACAACGCCGTGGCGCCGGCCACGGCGGCCGGCATGGCGATGAAATTAACCAGCGGTATTAATGTCAGCAGCAGGGTGCTGCCGCCAAACCCGTACGCCAGTACGCGGCGCTTGCGCAGCATGGCGCGTTGCGTGGCGAAATGCAGGCCGTGGTTGGCCAGCGGGTAGTCCAGATATTCGATGGCCAGCATCCAGGCACTGAACAGTCCCCACAGTACCGGTGCGGCCATGTTGACCACCGGGATCAGGAACAACAGCCCGAGCGGTAGCGCACGCAGTGCGAAGTACAGCAGCTTGCGCAGTTCCGACAACAGGCTCGGCACGATGTCCTTTGCCAGTGCACGCCAGCCGCCGGTATCAATCGGCTGGCCGGTGAGGTGCTGCTCGACGGCCTCGGCGAGCATGCCGTTGAACGGGGCGGCCACCAGATTGGTCAGCAACGAAAAACTGTAAAACACCAGCAGCACGGCGGTCAGTGCAAACAGCGGCCAGAGCAGGTAACGCAGCCAGTCCAGCCACTCCGGCAGGCGGCCCAGCCAGTTGTCCAGCAGCAGTTCCAGCCAGTAGCCCAGTCCGTACAGTGCGCCGGCAAAACACAGCGTACTGATCAGCAATGGTACGGCCACGTAACGGCGCAGCCCCGGTTGGCGCAGCAAGCGCAGCCCGGTGAGCAGGTAGTGGAATCCGGAGTGTGTGTTTGCCATGGGTTGCTATCCTCGCAGCGATCATACCGGTAACGTGGCTGGTGCGTGAACCTGTCCGGTGCAGTGTCGCTGTGCAAAGAATTCGCACGCGCAGAGGCGCAAAGGCGCAGAGAAATCAAAAACACATTTGCCACAGAGGGCACAGAGAACACCGAGATAACCAGTAAAGGCGTCATTCAGCCGCATGACCACGCCTGGATCCCTGCAGACTGTCCGGCGTAATGCGCTGTGCTATTGCGCATTACACGGGGATTGCCGCCGGGGCGACTCGATTACTCTGTGTTCTCTGTGCCCTCTGTGGCAATTATCTTTCTTTGCGCCTCGGCGCGAGCGAACTGGTCTCTACTCGGCACCCCGCAAGGCCAGCAACGCGCTGCCATAGGCGGCCTGCTGGTGTGTGGCGGCCAGTACGGGTACGCCGCACAGCCGTTCGCGTATCCGTCCCCAGCCGGGATTGCCGGCACCGCCGCCGGTGGTGAGGATGCGGCGTGGCGCGGGTGCGCCCAGTGCGGCCAGTGTCCGGTAGCCGGCCGCCTCGATGGCGGCGATGCCTTCCAGCAGGCCCTGGAAAAAACGCGCGTCGTCCGGCGGGCGCGGTGTCAGCCGCGGCGGCAGTGCCGGATCGTACACGGGGAAGCGTTCGCCGGGCGCCGGCAGCGGGTAGTAATCCAGCCCGGTCGGCACATCCGGCTGCAACAGAGCCGAATACTGCTCGATTTGTGCTGCGCTGAACAGCCGGGCAAGAATCGCGCCGCCGCTGTTGGAGGCGCCGCCGACCAGCCAGTGCTCACCCAGTCGATGACTGTAAACCCCGCGCCGGGCATCGAATACCGGTTGACGGGCGCGGATTTTCAGCACCAGCGTGCTGCCGAGTGCCGTGACTGCATCTCCCGCGCCGGCGCCGGTGGCAATGAAGCTGGCCGTGCTGTCGGTTGTCCCGCTCAGCACCTGCGTATCGGCCGGCATACCCCAGCGTGCTGACCACGCGGCGGCCAGCGTGCCGATCGGCTGGCCGGCCGGCACCACCTCGGGTAGCACGGTGCGCGGCAGACCGATGGCATCCAGCCAGTCCGGCCAGCGGCGCTGAATGATGTCGTACCCCAGTTTCAGGGCATTGTTTTCATCGCTGATGCCGTAACGCCCGCACAACCGGCCCAGTAGCCAGTCGGCCTGGTGCAGGGCGTGCCGGATGGCCGGCCCGGTTGGCTGATCGCGTAACCAGAGCAGCTTGGCGAGGCTGC
>CAJQOV010000123.1 GCA_905480065.1 uncultured Gammaproteobacteria bacterium
ACCTGCCAGCCGGCCAGCACCACCAGTACCGTGGTAAACGTGGTGAGGATGATCAGCGGCATGGAAATACCGTCCACGCCAAGGTGGTAATTCGCACGGAATGCATCGATCCACGGCACATTCTCCTGGAACTGCATGGCCGCGGTGGTGAAATCGAATTGCGTATACAGCGACAGGCTGAGCAGGAATGTCACTGCAGAAACCAGCAGTGCGGTAACGCGGCAACCGCGATTGCCGAGCGCATCCATCAGCAGCAGCGCGGCACCACCGGCGATGGGCAGCCACACCAGTAGCGACAGCAAGGGATACCCGGTCATGCGCTGCCTCCCATGGGGCGGAATACGAACCAGAAAATCATCAGCATCAGACCGAGAATCATGCTGAAGGCGTAGGTATACAGGTAGCCGGTCTGGATGCGGCGCAGCATACCCGATACCCAGCCAACCATGCGTGCGCCGCCGTTCACGATAAGGCCATCGATAATGGCTACGTCACCGATGCGCCACAACAACTGGCCCACGCCGCGCGCACCACCCGCAAATACCACCTCGTTGAAGTCGTCGGCGTAATACTTGTTGACCAGCAGCGTGTAAATGGCAGCGAAGCGCCTGCGCATCGTATCCGCGAGCTGCGGATTCTTCAGGTAGACATACCAGGCAGTCGCCACGCCGGCACCGGCGAGATAGATCGCAGGGCCACCGAAGGCATGCGCCACGAATGCCACGGGGCCGTGATAGTGCTGGCCGATTTCCGCCAGCACATCGTGCTGCCCGGACACATGGATGACCCCGTCAAACCAGTTGCCGAACACCACCGGGTCGATCAGGTAGCCACTCAGCACGGACGGAATTGCAAGCATAATCAGCGGGATAGTAATAACCCACGGGCTCTCGCGCAGGTGCCCGCGGGTGTGCCGGTCCATGCGTTCCTGGCCATGGAACACCAGGAAGTACATGCGGAAGCTGTACAGTGCGGTGACAAATACGCCGGCCAGCACGGCTGCATAGACCAGGCCCGAGCCAGGCAGATGCGAGTGATGCACCGCTTCGATGATGGTGTCCTTGGAATAAAAACCCGAGAAGAACGGCGTGCCGATCAGTGCCTGCGAACCGATCAGCGCAGTAATCCAGGTAATCGGCATGTACTTGCGCAGACCGCCCATGTTGCGGATGTCCTGGTCATGGTGCATGGCGATAATCACGGAGCCTGCGGCCAGGAACAGCAGCGCCTTGAAGAAGGCATGCGTCATCAGGTGGAAAATGCCGGCCGCATAGGCCGATGCACCCAACGCCACGGTCATGTAACCGAGCTGCGATAGTGTCGAATACGCCACCACACGCTTGATGTCGTTCTGCACGATACCGAGGAAGCCCATGAACAGTGCAGTGATGGCACCGATCACCATCACCACGGTCAGCGCAGTCTCGGACAGCTCAAACAGTGGCGACATGCGCGCCACCATGAAAATACCGGCCGTCACCATGGTGGCCGCATGAATCAGTGCCGAGATCGGCGTCGGGCCTTCCATGGAATCCGGCAGCCACACATGCAGCGGCACCTGGGCCGACTTGCCCATCGCACCGATGAACAGCAGGATACAAATCACCGACATCAGCGACCAGTCGGTACCCGGGATGACCTGGATCATGGCCTGTGCCTGCTCCGGCGCCTGTGCGAATACGGTCGCATAGTCCATGCTGCTGAAGGTCATGTAGATGGCGGCAATACCCAGCAGAAAACCGAAGTCGCCGACCCGGTTGACCAGGAACGCCTTCAGGTTGGCGTAAATCGCCGTCGGTTTCGTATGCCAGAAACCGATCAGCAGGTAGGACACCAGGCCCACCGCCTCCCAGCCGAAGAACAGCTGCAGGAAGTTGTTCGACATCACCAGCATCAGCATGGAAAAGGTGAACAGTGCGATATAGCTGAAGAAACGCTGGTAACCGGGGTCATCATGCATGTAGCCGATGGTGTAGATATGCACCATCAGCGAGACAAAGGTCACTACGCTCATCATCAGCACGGTGAGCTTGTCGATCAGGAAACCAACCTCGAAGTGGATGCCTTCGGAAACCATCCAGGTATACACCGTGGCGTTGTACGTCTCCGCCGCACCGGTGACGAATTGCTGCAGTACATACAGCGACAGCACACAGGAAATGCCGACGCCCAGGATCGCCACGACGTGTGCGCCGGTACGGCCGATCACCCGGCCGAACAATCCGGCCACGATCGAGCCGAACAGGGGTGCCAGCGGTATGGCGAGATAGATCTGCTCCAGCGTCATCGCGTTATCCCTTCAGGGTATCCAGGTCCTGCACGTTGATGGTCTGGCGATTGCGGAACAGCACCACCAGAATGGCCAGTCCGATCGCCGCCTCGGCGGCTGCCACGGTCAGGATAAAGAACACGAACACCTGCCCGGCGGTATCATCCAGAAAATACGAGAACGCAACGAAGTTCATGTTTACCGACAGCAACATCAACTCGATCGCCATCAGCAGGATAATGACATTCTTGCGGTTCAGGAAAATCCCGGCAACGCTCAGGCCGAACAACACGGCGCCCAGAATCAGATAGTCGGATAATGCAATCATTGTCTATTCATCATCTTGATTAACTTTCAAATAATCCCGCCACAGAGAACACAGAGGCACAGAGCTGATTGATTTATTCAAGCTACCTGGTAGCTGTACCTGAACTCTTCGATTTCTCACGTCACTACAGTTACTCTGTGTGCTCTGTGCCCTCTGTGGCATATAGCCTGCCTGCACTACTGCTTCTGTTCCGTCTTCATGCGCACCAGGCGCACGCGGTCGGCCGGCTTCACAAGCACCTGCTGCGCAGGATCCTGGTACTTCGTCTCCGGTCGCTTGCGCATGGTCAGCGCGATGGCCGCGATAATCGCCACCAGCAGGATCACCGCAGCAATTTCAAACGGGTACACATAGTCGGTGTACAGCACGCTGCCCAGTTCACGCACGTTGCTGTAGTCCGCGGCATGGCGGGCCGGTATGGCAACCACCTCGCGGCCGAAGTGCTTGCTACCGACCACCAGGAACATCTCCGCGAAGATCAGTACGGCAACCGTGGAGCCGATCGGCAGGTATTTGACAAAACCCTCGCGCAACGGCGAGGTGTTGATATCCAGCATCATGACCACGAACAGGAACAGCACCATGACTGCGCCAACGTATACCAGCACCAGCGCGATGGCGAGAAACTCTGCCTCCAGCAGCAACCACAAGCCCGCGCAGGTGAAAAATGCCAGCACCAGGTGCAGGGCAGCATGCACGGGGTTGCGCACGGTAATCACACGCCCTGCGGCAAACACCAGGATCGCGGCAAAGATGTAGAAGATGATGCGTTCAAAATCCATGTCTAGCGAAACCTCGCATCCTGTTGACGGTCGGCAGCAATCTGCGCCTCGTGCTTGTCACCCACGGCCAGCAGCATTTGCTTGGTCATGATGTTCTCGCCGCGATTCTCGAAGGAATATTCAAACTCACGGGTCTCGACGATCGAGTCCACCGGGCAGGATTCTTCGCAGAAACCGCAGTAGATACACTTGAACAGGTCGATCTCGTAGCGCGTGGTGCGGCGCGTCCCGTCCGCACGCTCCTCCGCTTCAATGGTAATGGCCAGCGCCGGACACACCGCCTCGCACAGCTTGCAGGCAATACAGCGTTCTTCGCCGTTCGGGTAGCGGCGCAATGCATGCAGACCGCGGAAGCGGTTCGACATCGGCGTCTTTTCATCCGGGTACTGCACGGTGATTTTGCGCGAAAAAAAGTGCCCGCCGGTCACGCCCATACCCTTTATCAGCTCCCAGAGGGCGAGGCTTTTCAGGAAATTGGTAAAACCATCCATTGTTCAGCGCCTCTCAGTCAAACCATGGGCCGATTTTGAGTACCACCGCCGCGCTCTCCAGCACCAGCCACACGATGGTGATCGGGATAAACACCTTCCAGCCGAGCCGCATGATCTGGTCATAGCGATAGCGCGGGAAGGTTGCGCGGAACCAGAGGAAAAACAGCAGCATCAGCGACATCTTGGCGAACAGCCAGAAAATTCCCGGCACCCAGGCAAACCAGGATTCGATCCAGGTACCTTCGAAAGGCGATAGCCAGCCACCGAGGAACATCAGCGAGGCCAGTGCCGCGATCAGGATCATGTTGGCGTATTCCGCGAGGAAAAACACCGCGAATGCCATGCCGGAATATTCCACGTGGAAACCGGCCACGATTTCCGACTCGCCTTCCGAGACGTCGAACGGGGCGCGGTTGGTTTCCGCCACGCCGGAGATGAAATACACCAGGAACAGCGGCAACAGCGGCAACCAGAACCAGTGCAAAAAGCTACCCTGCTGGGCCTGCACGATTTCGACCAGGTTCAGGCTGCCACCGGCGATCAGCACGCCGACCAGCGCGAAACCCATGGCGATTTCGTAGGACACGATCTGCGCGGCGGACCGCATCGAGCCAAGGAAGGCATATTTCGAATTTGACGCCCAGCCGGCGATGATCACTCCGTACACGCCAATCGAGGTCAGTGCCAGTATGTAAAGCAGGCTGGCATCGATGTTTGCCAGTACCAGCGTGTCGGTGAACGGCAGTACTGCCCACGCGGCCAGCGCCGGTGCAATCGACATCATGGGCGCGATCAAAAACAGGAACCGGTTGGCATTGGTCGGAACGATGATTTCCTTCATCAACAGTTTCAGCGCGTCGGCAATCGGTTGCAGCCAGCCGCGTGGCCCGACGCGATTCGGTCCGATCCGGACCTGCATGTAACCGATGATCTTGCGCTCGGCAAAGGTCAGGTAGGCCACCGCACCCATCAGCGGTGCGACGATCAGAATGATCTTGATCAGGGCATACAGGATGGCTATGGACTTGATCTCGGCCCAGTACTGCACGCCAAGCAGGATTGCGCCAGTGCCAAACACGGCCGTAACCAGCAGGATGATCAGCCAGTGTGTTTTGTAGGATTTGCGCAGCACGGTATCGGTCATGACGCTGTCCTCATACCCGCTCCAGCGTCACCGGGCCGAATGCCGCGCCCAGTTGTGCTGCTGCCGGTGTACCCGACTGGATCCAGGCGCAACCCTCGGCAACCCGTTCATCCAGGCTGACGTCCATCACCACGCTGGCATCGCCCTGCCGTACGGTCACCGTGTAGCCGTCGCGCACGCCGGTTTTTTCCGCCTGTGCCGGGTGGATGCGTACCAGGCCGGCAAACGCGGCATCCGGTGTCTTTTGCAGGGCGGCTGCACGACGCACCACTGCGTCAGTTGCATACATCGCGACTTCGCCAATGCGCTCGAGGCCGGCACCAGCAGCGGACATTGCGCCGCTCACGGCCCCATCGGCCTGCGTGTTATCGAGTACGACCGTACCGACTTGCGAGCGCAATGCATCGCGAATTTCCTCGCTGCTCTCCTGCATGAAACCGTCCAGCTCGAAATGATTGCCCAGCACCCGCAGCACCTTCCAGCCGGGCCGGCTGTTACCTGCCGGGCTGGCGACCCCGTTGAAACTCTGCCAGCGTCCTTCGGCATTGACGAAAGTACCGGAGGTTTCGGTAAACGGCCCGATCGGCAGCAATACATTGGCCGCTGCCCTGATCGCGTCGCTGGCATACGGGCTGATGGACACGACAAAATCCGCAGCATCGATGGCAGCCGCAGCAGTCGCGGCAGCGTAACAATCCTGGGCCGGCTCCACGTTGAACAGCACATAGGCCTTGCGTGGGTTGTCCAGCATGGCCTGCGCATGCAACCCGGTTGTGCCGCTGGCCGCACCATTCGGACCACGGTGCGGCAACACGCCGGCCAGCCAGGCGCCGGTACTGTTGGAGGCATCCGGCAACAGACCGAGCGTCGCGCCACTGTGTTTTGCAATCACCCCGGCCAGCGCCTTGAGCAGGGAGAACTGCGGATGGCTACTGGCCACGCTACCCAGCAGCAGCGTGGCGTGCCCGGCTGATTTCAGCGC
The DNA here is from genome assembly GCA_905480065.1 of uncultured Gammaproteobacteria bacterium. Lineage (GTDB taxonomy): Bacteria > Pseudomonadota > Gammaproteobacteria > UBA9214 > UBA9214 > UBA9214. The sequence goes on from CAJQOV010000123.1 coordinate 5,997, forward strand.
AGCCGCCATGGCGCGTTGTGTTGCGTTCGGACTGGCACCGGCTATCAGTTGCCGCACCGCAGCAGCCCCCTGGCTGCCGGCATCCGGGAAGCAGGCCGCAATTCCGGCCAGTTCAGTGGCCAGTCCGGAGGGCGGCACGATGGCCTTTGCATGCAGCGGAAACTGGATTTCGTAGTCCACCGGGTTGACACACATCACCCGTGCACCGTTGAGGGCTGCCTTGCGCAGGCGGTGCCCGGCAATCGGCTGCTCCTTGCGCAGATTCGATCCGATTACCAGTGCCGCATCGACCTGCTCCAGTTCCACCAGCGGCTGGCCCAGGGTCGGGCACAGCGGTGCGGTTTCCTGGTCGGCGAAATCGGCCTGGCGCAGGCGATGATCGATATTATGTACACCGATACCGCGCGCCAGTGCCTGTAACAGTGACATCTCTTCCAGGGTCGCGGCGGGCGACACCAGCACGCCAACCTGTTCGGCACCGTCCACCCGCAGTACCTGATTCAGGCCATCGACGGTCGCCTGCAGGGCACTCTCCCAGTCGGTGGTCTGCCATGCACCGTCGATCTTCACCATCGGCGCGGTGATGCGGTCTGCCGCGTACAGCCCTTCGTAACTGAAGCGATCCCGGTCGGACAACCAGACCTCGTTGATTTCCTCGTTTTCACGCGGCACCACGCGCATTACCTGGCCGCGACGGGTATGCACAAACAGGTTCGAGCCGATCGAGTCATGCGGCGCAACCGTGGCATGCTGCTGCAGCTCCCAGGCGCGCGCCTTGAAGCGGAACGGACGCGACGTCAGTGCTCCGACCGGACACACATCGATCACGTTTCCGGACAGCTCGGATTCCAGCGATTTTCCAATATAGGTACCGATTTCCATGTGCTCGCCGCGACCGGTCGCACCCAGCTCCATCTTACCGGCCACCTCGCGCAGCATGCGGATACAACGGGTGCAGTGGATGCAGCGGGTCATGTCGGTAGCGATCAGCGGACCGATATACTTGTCGGGCACGACGCGCTTCTTCTCGGCGAAGCGCGAGATATCGCGGCCATAGCCCAATGCCAGGTCCTGCAGTTCGCACTCGCCGCCCTGGTCACAGATCGGGCAATCCAGCGGGTGATTGATCAGCAGGAATTCCATGACCGCCTTCTGCGCACCGGTGGCAATCTTTGATTGCGTGAATATCTTCATGCCCTCGGCAACCGGCGTGGCGCAGGCCGGCAATGGTTTCGGCACCTTCTCGACCTCGACCATGCACATCCGGCAATTGGCCGCGACCTACAGTTTCTTGTGGTAGCAGAAACGCGGAATGGAAATTCCGGCCGCATCTGCCACCTCGATGATCATCGCGCCCTTGCGGGCCTGGAACGGCTTGCCATCGATCTCGATGTTTACCGCGTCTTCCGGCGGCAGTTCAGGGCGTGCGCTCATGCCGCTTCCCCCTTCGAGGCAGCGCCGCCGACCAGGCAGCGCTTGTGGGTGATGTGATATTCGAATTCCTTGCGGAAGTGACGCAGGAATCCCTGCACCGGCCAGGCCGCCGCCTCACCGAATGCGCAGATCGTCTTGCCGGCGATCTGGTCAGCCGCGCTCAGCAGCAGGTCGAGGTCTTCCGGACGTCCCTGGCCTTCCTCGATGCGCTTGATGATGCGGTACATCCAGCCGGTTCCTTCACGACAGGGCGTGCATTGTCCGCAGGATTCCGCGTAATAGAAACGCGACACCCGCATCGATGCCTTCACCATGCAGGTGGAATCATCCATGACGATCACGGCGCCGGACCCCAGCGCGGAGCCGGCCTTGGCCAGCGAATCGTAATCCATGTCGGTTTCCATGATGATGTCGGCAGGCAACACCGGCATGGAGGAACCGCCCGGAATTACCGCCTTGAGCTGGTGTCCGTCGCGTACGCCACCGGCCATTTCCAGCAACTCGCGGAACGGCGTGCCCATCGGCACCTCGAAATTACCCGGATTGTTGACGTGACCGGTCACAGAAAAGATTTTCACGCCACCGTTGTTGGGCTTGCCGAGGTTCATGAACCATTCGCCGCCGTTGCGCATGATCGCCGGCACCGAGGCCAGTGTCTCTGTGTTGTTGATCGTGGTCGGCCTGCCATACAGGCCAAAATTGGCCGGGAACGGCGGCTTGAAGCGCGGCTGGCCCTTCTTGCCTTCGAGCGACTCCAGTAACGCGGTCTCCTCACCACAGATATAGGCGCCGGCACCGAGGTGACTGTAGCAATCGAAGTCCACACCGGATCCGTGAATATTGCGGCCCAGCAGGCCCGCCTCGTAGGCTTCCTTCAGCGCCTGCTCGAAGCGTTCGAATGGCTCGTGGTGAAACTCGCCACGCATGTAGTTGTAACCAACGGTTGCGCCCATTGCATAGCCGGCAATGGCCATGCCCTCCACCAGCGCATGCGGATTAAAGCGCAGGATGTCGCGGTCCTTGCAGGTTCCTGGCTCGGACTCATCGGAATTACAGACCACGTATTTCTGTACCGGTGCATTACGCGGCATGAAGCTCCATTTCAGCCCGGTCGGGAAACCGGCGCCTCCCCGACCACGCAGGCCGGAGGCCTTGACCGTTTCGATCACCTCCTCGCGCGGTGTCTGTTCGGCAAGAATTTTTTTCCATGCCTGGTAACCACCGAGTTTCAGGTAATTCTCCAGCGTCCATGGCTGGTCAAACTGCAGGGTGTCAAAACAGACCTGTACGCTCATGCCTTACTCCAGCCCGTCCAGAATGGCATCGACCTTTTCCGGTGTCAGTTGCTCGTGATAGTGGCCGTTCACCGTCATCATCGGTCCGCCGGCACAGGCCGCCAGGCATTCTTCCTCGAGCTTGAGGGTGATGCGTCCGTCCGGCGTGGTGCCTCCCAGGGTAATGCCGAGCTTCTTTTCCACGTGTTCCACGATAGTCTCGGCCCCGCACAGCATGCAGGAGATGTTGGTGCAGATCGCCACCATGTTGCGGCCGACCGGCTCCAGTTCGATCATGGAGTAAAAGGTGCAGACCTCGTACACCAGCACCGGCGGCATTTCCAGATACTCCGCCACGGCATCCATCAGCTCGCGGGTGACCCAGCCGCCGTTCTGTTCCTGTGCTGCCTGCAGCGCGCTCAGCACGGCCGACTTTTTCTGCTCCGGCGGATACTTTGCAAGCCACGCATCAATACGAGCACGGGTGGCCGACGTTAGCAGATCAGACTTGCGAGGCTGGGCATTCATCAGCGGTCAATCTCCCCGAACACGATATCCTGCGTACCGATCACGGCCACCACGTCGGCCAGCATGTGGCCACGGGTCATCTCGTCGATCGAAGACAAATGTGCGAAGCCCGGTGCACGCACCTTCAGGCGGTAGGGCTTGTTGGCACCATCAGACACCAGGTACACGCCCAACTCACCCTTCGGGTGTTCGATGGCCGCGTAGGCCTCGCCAGCCGGTACACAAAAGCCTTCCGTAAACAATTTGAAATGGTGAATCAGTGCTTCCATGTCGGCCTTCATGGTTTCGCGACGTGGCGGCGCAAGCTTGTAATCATCCAGCATCACCGGGCCCGGATTGTTACGCAGCCACTCGACACACTGAAGGATAATACTATTGGACTGGCGCATCTCCTCGATACGCACCAGATAGCGGTCGTAGCAGTCGCCGGTCGTTCCAACCGGAATGTCGAACTGTACGCGATCGTAGACTTCATACGGCTGCTTCTTGCGCAGATCCCATTCCACGCCGGACCCGCGCAGCATCGGTCCGCTGAAGCCCAGCTGCATGGCCCGTTCCGGCGTGACTACACCGATACCGACCGTGCGCTGTTTCCAGATGCGGTTGTCGGTCAGCAGGGTTTCATATTCATCCACGCAAGACGGGAAGCGCCGGGTGAACGCCTCGATGAAATCGAGCAGTGAACCCTGGCGGTCTTCATTCTTGCGGCCGACTTGCTTCTGATTGTGCCACCGGGAGGCCTGGTACTGCGGCATTACTTCCGGCAGATCACGGTATACACCGCCAGGACGGTAATAGGTCGCGTGCATGCGTGTGCCGGACACTGCCTCGTAGCAGTCCATCAGGTCTTCGCGCTCACGGAAGGCATACAGGAATACCGTCATGGCACCGATGTCGAGACCGTGCGCACCCAGCCACAGCAGGTGATTCAGGAGGCGGGTAATTTCGTCGAACATGACGCGGATGTACTGCGCACGGATGGGTGCCTCGACACCGAGCAACCTTTCCATTGCCAGTACATAGCCGTGCTCGTTGCACATCATGGACACGTAATCAAGCCGGTCCATGTAACCGATACTCTGGTTGAATGGCTTGCTCTCGGCCAGTTTCTCGGTGCCACGGTGCAGCAAACCGATGTGCGGATCGGCGCGTTCGATTACCTCGCCATCCATTTCCAGCACCAGTCGCAGCACACCGTGTGCAGCCGGGTGTTGCGGGCCGAAATTAAGCGTGTAGTTACGAATCTCCGGCATAGCTCTACTCCGCAGTCCCGGCAGCCGCTTCCGGCTCATCGACCGCCTGCATGAGATCGACTGATTCGACGCTGCCGGCACGAATCACCTTGGGTACCAGCACCCGCGGCTCGATACTGACCGGCTGGTAGATAACGCGTTTTTTCTCCGCGTCATATATCACTTCCACGTTACCGCTGAGCGGGAAATCCTTGCGGAACGGATGGCCGACAAAACCGTAGTCAGTCAACAGACGGCGCAGGTCCGGATGCCCCTCGAACAGGATGCCGAACAGGTCGAATGCCTCGCGCTCGTACCAGTTGGCGCTGTTCCAGATGTCGATCACGGACGGGATCACCGGCAGGTCATCATCGGGCGCAAATACCTTCAGGCGCAGGCGGTGGTTGTTGCTGATGGACAGCAGCTGATATACCGCGGCAAAACGGCGCGCGGAGCGTGGCCTTTCAAGCACCAGGTCAGTGGTGACCACACCCATGCGCCCGGCCGTGGCTGCCTCGACCGCGCGGCTGAAACCGGAACCGCTGGTTTCCTCTGTTGCCCATTCATCTTTGCCGAAATTCAGGTAATCGACGCCGCAGACATCCATCAATTGTTCAAATGCAAAGGCAGACTCGTCGCGCAGCGCGGTCGCCACTTCAATGAGGTCGGCACCTGCCACCCCAACGGTTACCTCGCCGACTGCGTCCACCACAGCGCAGAGCTTGTCGCCGAAGCGTTTCCGGATTTGCTCTGCGAGCTGTCGCGAATGTGCAGACACGGGTTTGGCCTTTTACGCCCTAGCGGGCAATGGTGTTGGTGCGTTTGATCTTGTTTTGCAGTTGTATTATGCCGTACAGCAATGCCTCTGCAGTCGGTGGACAACCGGGTATGTAAATATCCACCGGAACGATGCGGTCACAACCCCGCACCACGGAATAGGAATAGTGATAGTAGCCGCCACCGTTGGCGCAGGAACCCATCGAGATCACCCAGCGCGGTTCCGCCATCTGGTCATATACCTTGCGCAGCGCCGGTGCCATCTTGTTGCACAGCGTGCCGGCAACGATCATGACGTCGGACTGGCGTGGACTGCCGCGGAATACGATACCAAACCGGTCCAGGTCGTAGCGGGAAGCACCGGCCTGCATCATCTCGACCGCACAGCAGGCGAGCCCGAAGGTTACTGGCCACATGGAACCGGTACGCGCCCAATTGATCAGCGCGTCAGCCGAGGTAGTCACGAAGCCTTCCTTGAGTATGCCCTCGACACTCATTGCAGCATGTTCCGTACTTTACTGGCAGCTATTCCCATTCCAGCGCACCTTTTTTCCATTCATAAATGAAGCCAACAACCAGAATCGCGAGGAACAGCATCATTGCCAGAAAGCCGAAGGTACCTATGGAATCCAGCACTACGGCCCAGGGAAACAGGAAGGCAATCTCAAGGTCGAACAGGATAAACAGGATAGCGACCAGGTAGTAACGCACGTCAAAGCGCATGCGTGCATCCTCAAAGGCTTCAAAGCCGCACTCAAACGGGGAATTCTTCTGGCTGTCCGGCTTGTGCGGAGCGAGCAGGAAACCCGCGATAACCGGCCCGACACCCACTGCAATTCCTATTGCAATGAAGATCAGGATCGGCAGGTAATTTTCCAGCATCGTTTCTCTCTCGCCTGGCCGGGACCAACCATGGGCCCGCGCCTTGTTGGAATTCTTGACTGCGACAAGCGGTAAAAAAGAGGCTGCAGTCTAGGCTAGCACCGTACTAGTGTCAAGTTGGACAACATGATGATAATCATTATATTTCAGTTAGTTACATGCGTTTTCTTGGGGTATAAAAAATCAGCATACAAGGTCTCGAAGGCGCCCCGTACAGCTGGTTCGGAGGTACTGCTGATTGGTACCGATGGCCGGACTCGAACCGGCACGGCTTGCGCCACTACCCCCTCAAGATAGCGTGTCTACCAATTCCACCACATCGGCAAGATTTTAATACTGGTTGTTACTGAGAGTTATTGAGGCAGGTCATTAACCACTGGTTTTTCCGCACCAGTCGCAGGCGGAGCAGCCGGGGAATCGCCCGCCTTCACCGGTTGTCCGGCATCCTGCGCGGCAACGGGAGCCGTATCAGCGGGCGCCGGCTGTTCAGCGGTCTGTTGCTGCATTGACTGCTGCTCGATACGCTCGGCCAGGGTATTCACTTGCTTGGTACCTTCACGCACCAGCGGTGAGGCAATGAGCAGGCAGTTGATGAAAAAAATCGCCGCGAGTATGGCGGTAGCGCGCGTAAAGAACGAACCGGAGCCACGTGCGCCAAACACGGTACCGGATGCGCCGCCACCAAAACCGACACCCATATCCGCGCCCTTGCCTTGCTGCAGCAACACCAGCGCGATGATACTTATTGAAATCAGGACCTGAATTGCCAGCAATATCGGAAACATAGGAGACTTACCGTAGTGTGTATGTATCAGGCATTGGCTGCGACGCCAATGGCCAGGAAATCAGCAGGTTTCAGCGACGCACCGCCAATCAGGCCGCCATCGATATCCGGCATCGACAGCAGCTGTGCAGCATTACCCGCATTCATGCTGCCACCGTAGAGAATCCTTACCTTGTCCGCGACTGCCCGGTCAAAACCGGCCAGCTTGCCACGAATAAAGGCATGCACCTCCTGCGCCTGTTCCGGGCTGGCTGTTTTGCCGGTCCCGATTGCCCAGACCGGCTCATAGGCAATTACCGCAGCTCCCAGTGCAGCGATCCCTTCGAGAGAAATCACTGCGTCCAGCTGACGGGCAACCACCTGTTCGGTAATACCTTCCTCGCGTTCTTCCAGCAATTCGCCAACACAGAGCACGGGGACCAGACCAGCCTTGCGTGCCGCGGCAAATTTGCGCGCGGTAAATGCATCGTTCTCGCCATACAGACTGCGCCGTTCCGAATGACCGACAATGGCATATTTACAGCCGATATCCGCCAGCATGCCCGGGGCCACTTCACCGGTGAATGCACCCGATTCCTGATCGCTCACATCCTGGGCACCGTAACTGACGGCACTGCCCTGCAGCATGGCGGCAACCTGGGGAATATAGACGTAGGGAGGACAAACCACCATCTCGGCAGTTGTCACGGCATCGATACCGGCCTTGATACCATCGACCAGGGCCGTGATGCTGTCAGTTGAGCCGTTCATCTTCCAGTTGCCGGCTACCAGTGGCTGACGCATGGCGGAATCCTTATATTGAAGAACGGCGTAGCTTAGCGAGCCGGCCCGGGAAAATCAATTTTATCGGTAGTTTCTCTCACTCGTTCGGGAACACTACACTCGACTGCGAGCTGCGTTATGCACGGCACCGCAAAGCAAGCAGGCCGGCATTTGCCGGCCCCGAATCGGGCAAATGCACTGTCAGCAGCCCGGGTGAACCGGCCGGATTGCATGCTGCCGCGAGACCAGCCGGTTATGCGCCCCCGAATGGCCGGCAGCGGACGTATTGCAGCGCGGTTGGTAGCGATCAGACCGGTGTTCGCTCAGACCGCGGCAGCCACCACGGATGCCAGCTGATCGGCTTCCCGGTTGACCTGCTGCTCATCCTCGCCTTCCACCATCACCCGCACCACCGGCTCGGTACCGGAAGAGCGCAACAGCACCCGGCCACGGCTGGCCAAACGTTGTTCCGCCGAGGTAACCGCGGCCTGAATCAGCGGGGCTGCCGCGAGGTCGATCTTTTCCTGCACCGGTACATTGATCATCCGCTGCGGATACTTGCGCATACCAGACTTGAGTTCATGCAGCGATTTCCCGGAGCTGCGCATGCCGTGCAGTACCTGCAATGCGGACACAATTCCGTCACCGGTGCTAGTGCGATCGAGGCAAATGATGTGCCCGGAAGACTCACCCCCGATCATGCGCCCGGTTTGCTGCATCATTTCCAGCACATAGCGGTCGCCCACTTTGGCCCGGTCGAAAGCGATGTTATGTGCCTTCAGCGCATGTTCCAGCCCGAGATTACTCATCAACGTTCCAACCACACCGCCTGGCAACGTACCTTTCGCCTGCCGGTCCAGGGCAATGATAAACAGCAGTTCGTCACCATCCACCAGGTCACCGGCATGATCGACCATGATGACACGGTCGCCGTCACCATCCAGTGCAATACCGGCATCTGCTGCGTGTTCCAGCACGGCCTTCTGCAACAGTGCCGGCGTGGTTGAACCGCAGTCACGGTTGATATTCAGGCCATCCGGCGACACCCCGATGGCAATGACCTCGGCCCCCAGTTCGCGAAACACACTCGGCGCAACCTGGTAGGTCGCACCATTGGCACAATCAACGACCAGCTTCATGCCACGCAGGTTCGTGTTCGATGGAACGGTGCTCTTGCAGAACTCGATATATCGACCCTCGGCATCCTTGACCCGTTCTGCCTTGCCCAGCCGGGACGAATCCACCGTAACCATTTCCTGTTCCAGCTCGGCCTCGATGGCCGCCTCGACCGCGTCCGGCAACTTGGTCCCTTCGCTGGAGAAGAACTTGATACCGTTGTCGGCGTAGCCGTTGTGCGAAGCACTGATCACGATGCCGGCGCAGGCATGCAGGGTACGTGTCAGGTAGGCGATTGCGGGCGTCGGCATCGGCCCCAGCAGGCTGATGTCGACACCTGCGGCAGACAGTCCTGCCTCCAGGGCTGACTCGAACATGTAGCCCGATATACGCGTGTCCTTGCCGATGATGACCCGGGTACCACCCCCGTTGCCCAGCACCCGGCCGGTTGCCCAGCCCAGCTTGAGCATGAACTCCGCGGTAATCGGGTGTGTACCGACCCGACCACGGATTCCGTCCGTTCCGAAATATTTTCTCGCCATGTTTTTCTTCCTGGCTGGATAACAGCCTTGTACCTTACGCCAAAGTGGCTGGCCCGTGAATCATTCGGACCGGCCCGCCTGATGCACTGCATGACACATCTCGATGGCCTCGCGTGTGGCCTGTACATCATGGGTACGAACCAGCGCCGCACCTTGCCATACCGCCAGTACCGCCAGGGCAATGCCGGGATATAAACGTTTATCGACCGGCAACTGCATGACATTACCGATCAGGGATTTGCGCGACAGTCCCACCAGCACCGGGTACCCCTGCTGAACCAGCGTATCGAGCTGTTGCAACAGCAACAGGTTATGCAGGGTGGTCTTGCCAAAACCGAAACCGGGATCAAGCAGGATTTGTTCGCGTGCCAAGCCGGCATCCAGGCACGCCCGGGCGCGTTGTTGCAGGAAACGGCCAACCTCGCTCACCACGTCCCGATATATGGGCTGCTCCTGCATGTTCTGCGGGGTACCCTGCATGTGCATCAGGCACACCGGCACGCCAAGCGTTGCGGCAAGCTCCAGGGCGCCGGGTGCCTGCAAGGCAGTGACATCATTGATCATCCCCGCGCCAGCCTGCACTGCGGCCTGCATCACCTCCGGCTTGCGGGTATCGATGGAGACCGGCACCGCACAGTGTTCCCGCAGCGCCTCGATGACGGGAATCACCCGCTGCAGTTCTTCCCGCACCCCGACCGGTGCTGCGCCGGGGCGGGTCGACTCCCCTCCCACATCGATTATGGCAGCCCCCTCTTCCACCATGCGCAACGCCTGTTGCAGCGCCGGTTCCGGCGCCAGCCATTGCCCACCGTCAGAAAAAGAATCCGGCGTGATATTGAGCACGCCCATCACCCGGGGACGGGACAGGTCGAGCAATTGGCCTGCACAATTCAGCGTGCGATTGATGGTCATGCGGCTTACCCGATTCCGTTCCGCTAATGCAGCACCAGTACAGCTACGGAGAACATAAAAAAGAGCCTGTCAGCACAACTGACAGGCCCCCGTGTATAAAGCAACTGCTGGCAAATACACCGGCGTTGTCCGGGGCATGCCCCTGTCGCTAGTGCTGCCCGGCCGGACCGCCGATCTTGCCATCCGTTTTCTCGTCCGGACTGGCCGCGCCATCGGGTGGCGTACGGGACTCCGGCTCCTGCCAGTCACGTGGCGGCCGCGGTGGCTTGCCGGTCATGATGTCATTAATCTGGTCACTGTCGATAGTTTCATACTTCATCAGAGCTTCTGCCATGGTGTGCAGCTTTTCGATATTGTCCTTGAGGATTTTCTCGGCCCGCTTGTAGGAACGATCGATGATCGCCCGGATCTCGCTATCGATATCGTGCGCGGTTTCATCCGACACCGGTTTGTGCTGCGCTACCGAGTGCCCGAGGAAAACCTCTTCCTGTTCATCGCTGTAAGTCAGCGGACCGAGCTTCTCGGAGAGGCCCCACTTGGTCACCATGTTGCGTGCCAGTTCGGTACTGCGCAAGATGTCGTTCGAGGCACCCGTGGTGACCTTTTCCGGTCCGAACACCAGCTCCTCGGCAATACGTCCGCCAAACAGGCTGCAGATCTGGCCTTCCAGGAATTCCTTGCTGTGACTGTAACGGTCTGCTTCCGGCAGGAACATGGTCACGCCCAGCGCGCGGCCACGCGGAATGATGGTCACCTTGTACACCGGATCATGCGTCGGCATCAGTCGCCCGACGATGGCGTGGCCTGCCTCGTGATACGCGGTGAGACGCTTTTCATCTTCACTCATTACCATGGAGCGCCGCTCCGCACCCATCAGGATCTTGTCCTTGGCCTTTTCGAGGTCCTCCATGTCTACCAGACGCTTGTTACCCCGTGCAGCAAACAGCGCGGCCTCGTTCACGAGGTTGGCCAGGTCTGCGCCGGAGAACCCCGGCGTTGCGCGCGCGATTACATTCGCCTTCACATCATCCGAAATGGGTACCTTGCGCATGTGCACCTTGAGAATCTGCTCACGTCCGCGCACATCCGGTAACGGCACTACCACCTGGCGGTCGAAACGGCCCGGGCGCAGCAGCGCCGGATCCAGCACGTCCGGACGGTTGGTCGCGGCAATCACGATGACGCCTTCATTGCCCTCGAAACCATCCATCTCGACCAGCAACTGGTTGAGGGTCTGCTCACGCTCGTCGTGGCCGCCGCCCAGCCCGGCACCACGATGGCGGCCGACGGCATCAATTTCGTCGATAAATATAATGCAGGGGGCATGCTTCTTGGCCTGATCAAACATGTCACGCACGCGCGAAGCGCCAACGCCGACAAACATTTCCACGAAATCGGAACCGGAAATGGTAAAGAACGGCACCTTGGCCTCGCCGGCAATTGCCTTGGCCAGCAGGGTCTTGCCGGTACCCGGCGAACCAACCATCAGGATGCCGCGCGGGATCTTGCCACCAAGACGCTGGAACTTGGCAGGCTCACGCAGGAATTCCACCAGCTCGCTGACTTCTTCCTTGGCCTCCTCGACACCGGCCACATCGGCAAAGGTAATCTTGACCTGGTCTTCGCCCAGCATGCGCGCCTTGCTCTTGCCGAACGACATGGCACCACGACCGGCGCCGCCACCCTGCATCTGGCGCATGAAGAAGATCCACACCCCGATCAGCAGCAGCATCGGGAACCAGTTGATAAAGAGCGTCATCAGCAAACCATGCTGGGTGGGTTCCACCACCTTGACCTCGACCTTGTTGCTGAGCAGGTCATCAACCATCTTGGGGTCATCCGGTGGTGTCTGGGTAGAGAACTGACTGCCATCGGTACGCACGCCGCGCACGGTATGCTCCTCGATCTCGACACTCTGGATCTGGCCCTGTTGCACCTCGGCAATGAAATCCGAATAGTTCACGGACTGCCGGCCGGGAGTCTGCGGAGCAAAATTGTTGAACACCGTCATCAGGACGATGGCAATGACTACCCAAAGCAGGAGATTCTTTACAAGATCGTTCAAACCGGATTCCTCTGGTAATTGTTACTCAGTGTGCCGCGCAGAATCGCGACGTCAATTGCATGGCTATTGCATTATGGCATATCTGTACGGCTTCGACCCTTGGCCAGAAGATACACTTCCCGGCTCCTTGGTCGTGAAGCTTTCGGCTTTCTTATCAATACCTTACTGTATTTTCCTCGCAAATCTGCGAGTATTGCATCGAAGCCCTCGCCCTGGAACGCCTTGCACAGCAGGTCACCTCCTTCCTGTTGCACCCGATCGGCCAATTCCACGGCCAGCTCAACAAGATACATGCTGCGCGGTATATCGACGGCCTCCATGCCACTGATATTGGGTGCCATGTCGGACATTACAAGGTCTACCGGGGTTCCTGCAGTCGCCGCCAATAAAC
>CAJQOV010000124.1 GCA_905480065.1 uncultured Gammaproteobacteria bacterium
CCAGCAGGAATTATTCTCCGGCATGGTGAGCGACAGGGTTGCCCAGGCCGGTTCTGCACCCATGGCCGCCAGATCACTCAGGTTGACGGCGAGCGCCTTGTGCCCGATAGCCGCGGCAGGGGTGTCCAGGGGGAAATGCACGCCGGCCACCAGCGTATCGATACACACCACCAGGTCAGCCTGCGGGGAAACGCGCAGCAGTGCCGCATCATCTCCAATACCGGCGAGCACGTCTGTGCGTGCTACCTGCTGCGGCATGAAATAGCGCCGAATGATGTCGAACTCGTCCCCGGACATGTTCGATGCCGCAGACGGTCAGCTACCCGCCCGGGCTCCATGCTGCCGATACTCGATCGGGCGCAGCTCGCGCGCCAGCTTGTCAAGCACACCATTCACGAACGTATGGCCCTGCTCTGCGCCGAATTTCTTCGCCAGCTGCACGGCCTCATTGAGCACCACGCGATAGGGAATATCGATCCGTGACATCAGTTCCCAGGTACCGATGCGCAGGATGGCGCGCTCCACCGGGTCCAGCCGGCCGGGCGGAAGATCAACAAAACGTCCAATGTGCGTGTCGATGTCAACAATGTGCTGCGTCACCTGGTTGAACAGCTCGATAAAGTACTCCCGGTCGGCACTGGAAAAATCCTCGTGCTCCAGGAACTGGTCACGGATCTCGTGCAATTCGGTTCCCGACAGATCGCGCTGGTAGAGTGCCTGCATGGCAAAGCGGCGCGCTCGGCTGCGCGCATGGGCGGGATGCGGGAGCGACATACAGGCTGACTAGCTCTCCAGGCCGCGTAACAGGTTGACCATTTCGATGGTCGACATGGCTGCCTCGGCACCCTTGTTGCCGGCCTTGGTACCGGCGCGCTCGATGGCCTGTTCGATGCTATCCACGGTGAGCACTCCAAATGCAATCGGGATATCGTACTTCAGTGATACCGAGGACAGTCCCTTGGTGCACTCCCCGGCGACATATTCGAAATGCGGCGTACCGCCGCGGATGACAGCACCCAGCGCGATGATGGCATCGAAGCGCTTGCTGGCTGCCAGCCGCTGCGCCGCGATCGGCATTTCATAGGCACCCGGCACGCGAATGATCTGCAGATCGCGCGGATCGGCACCGTGGCGCTGCAGTGTATCGATCGCGCCCTGCAACAGACTCTCCACCACGAAGCTGTTGAAACGCGACACCAGCAAGGCGATGCGTGCATCACGCACCACCAGTTCCCCTTCTTGCACGCTTATGTCTGACATATCTGTTCCTTACCTGTAACCGGTTTGCAATTTCTCAATCGATGTATTCGACCACTTCCAGTCCGAAGCCGCCAATACCGTGCACAATCTTTGGCGCACTCAATACCCGCATCTTCTGCACCCCGGTGTCGGCGATAATCTGGGCACCGATACCGTAGGTACGCAATTCATCCGGTTCACGCTGCAGCGGCGGCGCAGTATCCTCCGGCCGGTGATAGGTACGGATCTGCTGCACCAGCGCATCGGTGCTGCGCGGCTGGCGCAGCATCACCACGACGCCCTTGCCTTCCTGTGCCACCCGCCGCATGGCATGTCGCAAGGTCAGGTGATGCCCCTCGGTGGTGGCATCCAGCAGGTCGCCCAACGGGTCCTGCATGTGCACACGCACCAGCGTCGGCTCATCAGGATGAATCTCGCCCATCACCAGCGCGAGATGCACCGCACCATCGATGGAATCGCGGTAGGCCATGGTCTTGAACACGCCGTGTTCGGTGGCGATCTCGCTGATCGCCACGCGCTCGATGGTCTTCTCGTTTTCGATGCGATAGCGGATCAGGTCCTCGATGGTGCCGATCTTGAGCCCGTGCTGCTGCGCATAGATTTCCAGGTCGGCACGACGCGCCATGCTGCCGTCTTCCTTCAGGATCTCGACAATCACCGCGGCCGGCTCGAAGCCGGCGATACGTGCCAGGTCACAGCCGGCCTCGGTGTGCCCGGCGCGGGTCAGCACCCCGCCCGGCTTGGCCATGAGCGGAAAGATGTGCCCGGGCTGCACGATGTCGGCGGGGCGTGCGTCCTTCGCGGTCGCAGCCAGAATGGTGCGCGCACGATCCTGCGCGGAGATCCCTGTCGTCACCCCTTCCGCCGCCTCGATCGACAGCGTGAAATTGGTCGAATGCAGCGACTCGTTGCGTTGCACCATGAGCGGCAACGCCAGCTGTTCACAGCGTTCGCGCGTCAGCGTCAGGCAAATCAGGCCCCGGCCATGACTGGCCATGAAATTGACATCCTCCGGGCGTACGCAACCGGCGGCCATGACCAGGTCGCCCTCGTTCTCACGGTCCTCGTCATCCATCAGCACAACCATGCGCCCGGCCCGGATGTCCGCGATAATCTCTTCAATACTGTTCAGTTTCATGCTTCGCCACTGCTGTAACCGTTCATTACCGGGTGGGCCATTATCCACGAATCCCGCCGCTGCATCACGCACCGTTTCCGACGCCCCCGAAGCCACGCTGCTCCAGCAGTTCGCGGGTAATGCCCCCCGCTGCGCCGGGACTGGCCGCCTGCTCGCCCAGCAACAGGCGTTCCAGGTAACGCGCCACCAGGTCCACTTCCAGGTTGACCAGGCGCCCCTGGCGGAACCCGGCCAGCGTGGTTTCTGCCAGGGTGTGCGGCACGATATTCAGTGCAAAGGTCGCGCCGTCCACGGCGTTTACCGTGAGGCTGACCCCGTCCACACAGATCGATCCCTTTACCGCAATATAGCGCGCCAGCACATCCGGCGCGCGAAAGGAGAAGCGAACCGAGCGGCTGTCCTCGCTGCGTGCCACGACCTCGCCGAGTCCGTCGACATGCCCGCTGACCAGGTGACCACCCAGCCGCGTCGCCAGCGTCAGCGCCTTTTCCAGGTTCACCGGGTCATTGCGCGACAGCTTGCCGAGCGTGGTCAGACGCAGGGTTTCCCCGGAAACATCGGCCTCGAACCCGTGTGCAGACTTCGCCACCACGGTCAGGCACACACCACTCACCGCGATACTGTCACCGAGTTCCACATCGGCCATGGGCAACTTGCCGGTGTGGATCGAAATCCGCACGTCGCCGGCACGCTGCTCGATGCGCCCGATACTGCCTATGGCTTGTATGATGCCTGTAAACATAAATAAAATTACCTGTTCACTCGCGCAAAGGCGCCAAGCAGCAAAGAACGCCAAGGAATAACATCAGGGAATATCCGATCTGGTCTTTCCCGTAAATGCGTAATGACAGCCCCAGTGTTCATGCTTTCTGGCGCCTTTGCGCCTTTGCGCGAGAAACTGTGCAAGCTATCAAGCCACAGTCGCCGTAATGCGCCAGTCATCACCGACCGCACGAATATCGGAAATCTTCAACCCGATGCGCTGCTCCATGCGTTGCATCCCGGGCAATACAAAAAGGCCGCGCGCGGCATCGCCCATCAGGTGTGGCGCAACATAAACCACCAGTTCGTCGAGCAAACCTGCCTGCAGCAATGCACCAGACAGGGTGGGCCCGGCCTCGACATGCACCTCGTTCATGCCCTGCTCACCCAGGCAGCGCAGCACGGCGGCCAGGTCCAGACGACTGCCTGCCACGGGCAGCGTCAGGACCCGCACCCGCGGCCTGGTCAGCATTGCGGCACGCTGTGCATCATGGCTGCCGGTGAGGATCAGCGTCCTGCCGGGCAGGTCCAGCATTCGTGCAGTCGGCGGCATACGCAAGTGACTGTCCAGCACGACGCGTAACGGCTGTCGTGGGTCAGCCAGCTGCTCCAGCCGGACAGTCAGAGACGGGTCATCCGCCAGTACCGTATCCACACCAGTCAGGATTGCCGAGCTGCGTGCACGCAAGCGCTGCACATCGGCGCGTGCGGCCGCGCCGGTAATCCACCGGCTCTCGCCGCTGGCCATGGCGGTGCGCCCGTCCAGGCTCATGGCCAGCTTGCAACGCACCCATGGCAGACCATGGTGCATGCGCCTGACGAAACCGATATTGAGTTGCTCCGCCTGTGCGGCAAGCACGCCGGATAGCACCTCCATTCCGGCTGCTCGCATGGACTGCAAACCCTTGCCCGAGACCAGCGGATTGGGATCTTCCATCGCCACCACCACGCGTACTACCCCGGCGCTGATCAGTGCTTCACTGCAAGGCGGGGTCAGTCCGTGGTGACAACACGGCTCCAGCGTGACATAGGCAGTTGCACCACGCGCTGACGCGCCGGCCTGGTGCAGGGCATGCACCTCGGCATGCGGCCCACCGGCACGCTGATGCCAACCCTCGCCTACTATCGCACCATCGCGGACCAGGACGCAGCCGACCCGCGGATTCGGGTCCGTGCTGTACAGGCCGCGCCGGGCCAGTTCCAGCGCATGGGCCATGAACGCGTGATCGGCTGCTGCAGACATGGTTCAGTTCAACGCTTAGAGAACGGCCCGGCCATACCCGCGGCCGGATCAATCTTCCGGCAACAGCGGAATCTGGTTCTTGCGATCTTCCGCACTCGGCTCGTTTTCCAGCCGTTCGATTTCCTCGCGAAAGGCGTTAACGTCCTCGAAGCTGCGATAGACCGAGGCAAATCGCACATACGCCACCTGGTCCAGTGCGCGCAGTTCGTTCATTACCCACTCACCCAGCTGACGTGCCGCGATCTCGCGCTCGCCGCTGGCACGCAGGCGATGCTGCAGGCGACTGATCGCCGCCGCGACACTTTCCGATTCTACCGGACGTTTTTCCAGCGCCCGCATCATGCCGCTGATCATCTTCTTTTCATTGAACGGTTCACGATCACCATTGCTCTTGATGATGCGCGGCATGACCAGTTCGGCAAATTCGAAGGTGGTGAAACGCTCGCCGCAGTCGAGACACTCGCGCCTCCGGCGCACCTGGGCGCCTTCACTTGCCAGCCGCGAGTCGATCACCTTGGTGTCCTGTTTACCGCAAAACGGGCAATACATGGCTGGTGGTCCGCTCCGTTCAAACCGGTCCGTATACCGGGAAGCGCCGGCACAGTTCCTGCACCTTGCCGCGCACCGCCTCGACCACGGCCGGATTGCCGATATCATCCATCACGTCGCACATCCAGCCGGCCAGCTCGCGGGCTTCCGGTTCGCCCATACCGCGCGTAGTCATGGCCGGGGTGCCGACCCGGATGCCACTGGTTACGAATGGTGACTGCGGGTCATTCGGCACCGCATTCTTGTTGACCGTGATATGCGCAGCGCCGAGTGCGGCATCGGCCGCCTTGCCAGTCAGTCCCTTGTCGACCAGGTCGACCAGGAACAGGTGGTCATCGGTTCCGCCGGATACCACGTTGTAGCCGCGCGCAAGAAACACACCCGCCATGTCCCGCGCATTATCCAGCACCTGCTGCTGGTATACCTTGAATGACGGATCCAGCGCTTCCTTGAACGCCACCGCCTTGGCCGCGATAACGTGCATCAGCGGACCACCCTGAATACCGGGAAATACCAGCGAATTGAGTTTCTTCTCGATGTCCGGATTGGACCTTGCCAGGATCAGGCCACCACGCGGCCCGCGCAGCGTCTTGTGGGTGGTAGTGGTGGTTACATCCGCAATATTGACCGGACTCGGATACAACCCCACCGCAATCAACCCGGCAACATGTGCCATGTCCACGAACAGGTAGGCGCCGATACTGTCGGCGATGTCACGAAAGCGCTGCCAGTCCACCACGCGCGAGTAGGCGGAGAACCCGGCCACGACCATCTTCGGACGATGCTCCTGTGCCAGTGACTCGACCTGTGCGTAATCAATCTCGCCAG
>CAJQOV010000125.1 GCA_905480065.1 uncultured Gammaproteobacteria bacterium
CCTTACCGGAGCCCGGTGCACCAAGCAGTATGATCCTCATCGTGTTGTGCTATCCCCTAGTCGATTGATTTTATTAACTTACTGTTCTGGCGTAGATTTTTTCAATACAGACATACATTTTTTGCGTGGCCGCCACGCAGAACAGCGATTAAGCTACCCCCTGCGCGTGGTATAAGTCAACGAAGCTCATGAAATAAATCAGGTTTTGAGCTAGAATTCCGCCTCTTTTCGACACGACCCTGCAAACCGTCAACCACCGGCGATCGCTATGAGCTCCATCGAAGACTTCACCGACAGTGAACTGTGGATCATCCGCACCACGCTTGTGGAACGCTACGGCAAGGAGATCGAACTCCAGCTGGCGGATACCGAGCTCCGGATTAACCCCTACTCCACCGAACTCACCACTTGCCCGGCGGCTTTCTGGCAACACGATGGCTGCCATTTCATTATCTGCAAGACCGGTGCGCCACGCTATCGTTGCCAGTTCTACTACCGCGTACACGAGATGTTCGGTACCGGCATCGAGGAGTTTGATGACCTGTCGGAATGCGTGGTGACGCTGTTGCAGGTGCAGGCAGATTACCTGGCCAAATAAATATGGGGTCAGAGCACAGTTTTTCCTTATATTGCATCCACCACTGATCGGGTACTGGGGCACCTGGATGGAATATAAGGAAAAACTGTGCTCTGACCCCGAAATATTCACAACGGAGAGTTAGCACATGGCAAAGAAAAACGCGTTTTATGCGCAATCCGGCGGCGTAACCGCCGTCATCAACGCATCGGCTTGCGGTGTTATCGAGACCGCGCGCAAGCACAAGGACAAGATCGGCAAGGTATACGCCGGCCGCAACGGCATTATTGGTGCGTTGACCGAAGACCTGATCGACACCAGCAAGGAAAGCGCCAAGGCCATTGCGGCACTGCGCCATACTCCGTCCGGCGCCTTTGGCTCCTGCCGCTACAAGATGAAGAGCCTGGAAGCCAACAAGCGCGAATACGATCGGCTGATCGAGGTGTTTGCCGCGCACAACATCGGTTACTTCTTTTATAACGGTGGCGGCGACTCGGCTGACACCTGCCTGAAGGTCTCCCAGTTATCCCAGGCCACCGGCTACCCGATCCAGGCCATCCACGTGCCGAAGACGGTGGATAACGACCTGCCGATTACCGACAACTGCCCCGGCTTCGGCTCGGTCGCCAAGTACATCGCGGTCAGTACCCGCGAGGCCAGCTTCGACGTAGCCTCCATGTCCAAGACCTCCACCAAGGTTTTCGTACTGGAAGTCATGGGCCGCCATGCCGGCTGGATTGCCGCGGCCGGCGGCCTCGCCGCCAGCGCGGACTGCGACCTGCCGATCGTCATCCTGTTCCCGGAAGTTGCATTTGACCAGGCCGCCTTCCTGGCCAAGGTCAAGGAGAAGGTCGAAAAATACGGCTATGTCTCTATCGTGGTATCCGAGGGTGTGCACGATGCCAGCGGCAAGTTCCTCGCTGACCAGGGCCTGAAGGATGCCTTCGGTCACGCCCAGCTCGGCGGAGTCGCGCCGGTAATCGCCAACCTGGTGCGCGAGAACCTGGGTTACAAGTACCACTGGGCCGTGGCGGACTACCTGCAGCGTGCCGCACGCCATATTGCCTCGCAGTCTGACGTCGAGCAGGCCTATGCCATGGGCAAGGCCGCCGTGAAGCTGGCACTGGCCGGCAAGAACTCGGTCATGCCAACGGTCGTGCGCACCTCGAGCAAGCCCTACCGCTGGAAAGTGGGTGAGGCCGACCTGTCCAGGGTGGCGAATGTGGAGAAGATGATGCCGAAGAACTTTATCACCAGGGACGGTTTTGGCATCACCGCCAAGTGCCGCGAATACCTCGAACCGCTGATCAAGGGCGAGGACTATCCGCCCTATGGCAAGGACGGCATGCCGAAGTATGTGCAGCTGAAAAATGTCGCGGTAAAGAAAAAACTGAATGACTTTGAAGTGAAGTAACTCGCACGCAGAACAGCAGGAAGAATCATATTACGATGCACCGGTCATGGACATGCTGAGCTATCAAGTCGGAAATTTTTTCCGATCCATGCCTGCTGCATTATTTTCTCTGCGAACTTTGCGTCTTTGCGCGAGAATTGTCGTGTCAAGGGACCAGCAGCCATGACCCTTGCCAAGGCACGTGAATTGCTGGCCGTCCAGGCAAACATGGGCGGCGGCTACAACCGTAATGCGGCAAGACTGATTCTTGCCGAGGTGCAGGGCGATCATGGCCAGGCTGCCGTGGACGCACTGATCCGTGAATTCGATCTGGAAACCCTGTTCGGGCTCAAGCCCGGCACGGAATTCAAAAAGCCCAATTAACCGAAGGAGAAACCTGATGTCGATTGAACTGATGTTTGCACTGGCCTGCGCGTTCGGCGCACTGGTCTACGGCGGACTGTCCATTCAATGGATTTTGTCCAAGCCAACCGGCAATGATCGGATGCGCGAAATATCTGCCGCGATACAGGAAGGCGCGCAGGCCTACCTGAACCGCCAGTACGCCACCATTGGTATTGCCGGCGTGGCGTTGCTGGTTGTCGTCGGCATCTTCATCGGCATTCCGACGGCCATCGGTTTTGCCGTAGGCGCAGTATTGTCCGGGCTGGCCGGTTACATCGGCATGAATATCTCGGTGCGCGCCAACGTGCGGACTGCACAGGCTGCCAACGATGGCCTCAACGCGGCCCTGCAGATCGCCTTCCGCGGCGGCGCCATCACCGGCATGCTGGTGGTTGGCCTGGGCCTGCTGGGCGTCGCCGGCTTCTACGCCATCATGCTTGCTATAGGCGCGGAAGACCCGTTACACCCGCTGATCGGCCTGGCCTTCGGTGGTTCACTCATTTCGATCTTCGCCCGACTGGGCGGCGGCATCTTCACCAAGGGTGCGGACGTCGGCGCAGACATCGTCGGCAAGGTCGAGGCCGGCATCCCGGAGGATGACCCGCGTAACCCGGCGGTAATCGCGGACAACGTCGGCGACAATGTCGGCGACTGCGCCGGCATGGCTGCCGACCTGTTCGAGACCTATGCGGTGACCGTGGTCGCCACCATGCTGCTGGGCGGGCTGCTGATCGGCACCAGCCAGGCGGCACTGTATCCGCTGGTGCTGGGTGGCGTATCGATCATTGCCTCGATTATCGGCACCTACTTCGTCAAGGCGCACGAGGGTGGCAAGATCATGAACGCACTGTACCGCGGTCTGATCGTTGCCGGCGTGCTCGCCGCCATCGCGTTCTACCCGGTTACTACCTGGGTACTGGGTGACAGCATTATCCTGGAAGGCGCCGCCATATCCACCCGCATGCTCTACTACTGCGGACTGATCGGCCTGGCACTGACTGCAGCCATGGTGGTAATCACCGAGTACTACACCGCCACCGAGTACTCACCGGTACGGCATATCGCCGAGGCCTCCACCACCGGTGACGGCACCAATGTCATCGCCGGCCTGGGTGTATCCATGAAGTCCACCGCGATCCCGGTACTGGTGATCTGTGCCAGTATCTGGGGTGCCTTCGCACTGGCCGGCCTGTACGGCATCGCCATCGCCGCCACCTCCATGCTGTCGATGACCGGCATCATCGTGGCGCTGGATGCCTACGGTCCGATTACCGACAATGCCGGCGGTATCGCCGAGATGGCCGAACTGGACGAGAAGATCCGCAACATCACCGACCCGCTGGATGCCGTGGGCAACACCACCAAGGCAGTCACCAAGGGCTACGCCATCGGTTCTGCCGGTCTCGCGGCACTGGTACTGTTCGCCGACTACACCCATGCGCTGGCCAAGCACACCGACAAGGTGCTCAACTTCTCGCTCGACAACCACATGGTGCTGATCGGCCTGTTCATCGGCGGCCTTATCCCCTACCTGTTCGGTGCCATGGCGATGGAAGCCGTCGGCCGTGCCGCCGGCGGTATCGTCAACGAGGTGCGGCGCCAGTTCCGTGAAATGCCGGGCATCATGAACCACACCCAGAAGCCGGACTATTCCCGTGCCGTGGACATGCTGACCCGTGCCGCCATCAAGGAAATGATCATCCCGTCCCTGTTGCCGGTTGCCGTGCCGGTGGTGGTCGGCCTGACACTGGGCGCGGAAGCACTCGGTGGACTGCTGATCGGCACCATCGTGACCGGTATCTTTGTCGCCATCTCGATGACCACCGGCGGTGGTGCATGGGATAACGCCAAGAAGTACATCGAGGATGGCAACTTCGGCGGCAAGGGCAGTGATGCACACAAGGCTGCTGTGACCGGTGATACCGTGGGCGACCCCTACAAGGACACTGCCGGCCCGGCGATCAATCCGCTGATCAAGATCATCAACATCGTTGCGTTGCTGATCGTACCGTTGCTGTAAGCGTTCGAACCCGGGGCACGGTTCTGCCGTGCCCCGTCTTTCGTACCAGGCCCGGCTGGTCAGTCCCGGCACCGTCTGCGGTATACCGGCCACCCGGGTATGCGGTAATCCCGACAGCATGACCTTCAGCGTGCACCACGTCACGCACATACAAACAGCGACCCTTCACCATGAAAGACATTGATCCGGATCAACTGGTAATGGGTGACAAGAGCGGCATCGATCTGTCCGATTCGCGCCCGTCACTCAAGGCATTACTCAAGCAACAGCAGGAACAGTTCGCGCAACTGCCGGACGACACCGATGCCATCGAACGCGCCCGGCTGCAGCTCGACATCGCCGAGACCCTGCTCGGCCTGCAGCAGAAACAGGACAGCTGGGATACGGCACGCGAAACTTTCGATGTGTTCGTGGCGATGGAGCAATGGCAGGATGCCATAGAGGCCTGCAATGTCCTGTTCCAGTGCGAACATGCCGAATCGCTGGCTGCGCTCGGCAATGGCGTCTGGCTCTCGGTCACCTACCCGGTTCCGGCGCAGCTCACCGTCGCCATGCTGCAGCATATCGTCGATGAAACCCCGGATGACTCGGATGGAGGCCCGGTCGCGGCCATGGTGGCGCATTACATCGCCGACCTGCGTACCGAGGGCAAGGAACATGAAAGCCTGACCTTCTTCACCAACCAGATGATCGCCGGCGTCGCGAAGCGTCACCGCGGCATCGACAACGATCCCGAAATGATCCGGATGTGGACGGAGATTCTCGGCCTGAATGATGTACCGGAACTGCTGGCGCGGCTGGGAGAGATGCTCAACGTCATTGTGGGCGACCAATGGTGGATCGATCGCGACGTGCTGCGCGCACGGTTGCCGGTGAACTAGCCACTGTCCGCACACATCCTTTCCGCTTGTGCCGCAATAACAGGCCCGTGCGGTCGCCCCTGGCCCCATGCATGGGCCCGTAACCGGCATGGCATCCCTGACATATCCAGTTGCGCCAGCAGGGGCCCGCGCTGCTAGAATGAGTGTACGGTGCTGCTGTGTCAGGGGTGCCTGATCACCATGAGACCTTCACCATGCGCATTCCGGTTCTGCTTTTCGTTGTCATCCTGTTATCCGGTTGTGGATCACTGCCCGGATATAGCCACCCGACCAGCCCCACCCCGTCACCGGCACTGGTCAGCATTACCCTGAACCAGCCGCTCACCGTACGGCCGGACCGGGCCAGCGAGTATATTCAGTACGGCGAGGTAGAACCCTACGACAAGATCTCGGAATATCACCCGCACTGTATTTTCGAGCTGCGCACGCTCTCGGAACAGGCGCGCACGGTGCAAGCGGACACCTTTTCGGTCACTGCCATCAAACGGGATCGCTTCATGGCCTCCATGGCCGGCGTCATGCTTGCCGGTGGCGGCGATGGATACAACATGGTGATGTCGTCAACGGTGCTGTCACTGCACTCGGACCGGCAGCCGGAAGTGCTGCGCCTCACCTGCCAGCAACTGGACGACCCGTACCGCGTGCATCACCTGACCGTAGAGGAAATGCAGAACACGCTGGGGGGACTCTTCACCCTGCAGTAAAACCGGGGTCAGAGCCCTGTCCGTGCAAACGCGTGGAGATGTCTCGACTGGCGTGGACGGAACCGGGGTCCGACCCCGGCGACAGCGCAGGCAGCTCCGGGATGGAAATCCAGCACCATACTCAGGAAAGTACGTCCCTTCTCCCTCCGGGAGAAGGACAGGATGAGGGGATGAAAATTCAG
>CAJQOV010000126.1 GCA_905480065.1 uncultured Gammaproteobacteria bacterium
TTTTTCACAGCGGCCGAACCGCATGTCCGACAAAACCACCCACTTCGGCTTTCGCGATGTCCCGGTAGCGGAAAAGGCGCGCCATGTGCGCGAGGTGTTCGACTCTGTCGCCGATCGCTACGATGTCATGAATGACCTGATGTCGTTCGGTATCCACCGCCTGTGGAAACGCTTTGCTGTCAACATGGCCGATATCCGGCCCGGACAACGCATCCTGGACCTCGCTGGCGGTACCGGCGACCTGGTACGGCTAATGTCTCCACTGGCAGGTCCGGACGGTCACGTAGTACTGTCGGATATCAACGCCGCCATGCTTGCCAACGGACGCAGCGAACTGCTCGACCACGGCATCAGCAACAATGTCAGCTTCGCGCAGGTCAACGCCGAGCAACTACCGTTCCCGGATCGCAGCTTCGACCGTGTCACCATGGCCTTTGGCCTGCGCAACGTTACCGACAAGCAGCAGGCACTGAATGAAATTGCCCGGATACTGCGACCGGGCGGACAGCTGCTGGTGCTGGAATTTTCGCAGCCGGCGCGGGCGTTGCAACCGCTGTACGATTTCTACTCCTTCAGTGTTCTGCCGCGACTCGGGCAACTGGTCGCGAAGGACGCTGCCAGCTACAAGTACCTGGCCGAATCCATCCGCAAGCATCCCGACCAGGATACCCTGCAGGGAATGCTCGAACAGGCCGGGTTTGAACACTGCGACTATCACAACCTGAGCGGTGGCATCGTTGCAGTGCACCGGGGTTACCGGTTCTGAACCGGTGGCCGGCATAACTGCGGATCGGGGCATGCGTATACCAGCCGAATTGCTGCGCACCATGGAGCGGGCCCTGAACCGGTACCTGCGCCTCGATCCCGCGGCCATGCTGCGGATGGCGGAACTGCAAGGACGCTGTGTAGGTGTTGAGCTGCTGGGTATCGGTTTGCGCTTTTATATCCAGCCTGGACCGGACGGTGTACGTATCACGGAACAGGCAGAGCAGGTTGACACCATGCTGCACGGCACTCCACTGGCGATGGCGCGGCTCGGCCTGGGCGGCAATGCCGGCAAGACACTGTTCTCGGGTGATGTCACCATCACCGGAGATGTGGAAACCGGCCAGGCTTTCAAGGCAGCGCTTGATGACATGGATATCGACTGGGAAGAACAACTCTCTCACCTGACCGGAGATATCATTGCGCACCAGGCAGGCAATGCCTGGCGGCATTTGCGCACGGTAGTGCGTAGCGGCAGCGCCACCCTGCAACAGGACCTCGGGGAATATCTGAAAGAAGAACTGCGCCTGGTCCCCTCACGCGTAGAGATCGGGAATCTTGCTGCGGACATCAGCCGTACCCGCGCTGACACAGACCGGCTGGAGGCGCGCATCCGGCGCCTGCGGCCTGCAACGGAACGCTGATATGATGCGGCCGGCCCAGATCACGCGTCTGATTCATATCAATTACGTACTGGTCAAGCACGGGCTGGATGAAATCATTCTGGCCACCCACCTGTTTCGTCCATTCCGGTTCCTCTACTACACGGCGCCGTGGAACTGGGTACCGCGCCAGCGCGATCCGCGCGCGGTTCGTATCCGGCAGGCACTCGAGGAGCTGGGCCCGATCTATGTCAAGTTCGGGCAGATCCTGTCCACCCGCCAGGACCTGTTGCCGGATGACATCGCCCTGGAGCTTGCACGCTTGCAGGATGACGTACCACCGTTTCCCGGCAGTGATGCACGCGCCCGTATCGAGTCCACTTTTGGACAGCCGATTGCAACGCTGTTCGCGCAATTCGACGAAACACCACTGGCTTCCGCCTCGATTGCACAGGTGCACGCAGCACGCCTGAATGATGGTGCAGACGTGGTGGTCAAGATCCTGCGCCCGAACATCCGTCATTTGATCAAGCGCGATGTCAACCTGCTGTACACCGTCGCGCGGATGGCGGAACGCTACTGGAAGGTCGGCCGCCGTCTGCGGGCGATTGAAGTCGTAGCGGAATTCGAGAAAACACTGTACGACGAACTCGACCTGTTGCGAGAGGCGGCCAATGCCTCGCAATTGCGGCGCAACTTCAGTGGCACCGATTTGCTGTATGTGCCGGAAGTGTACTGGGACTACTGCCGCCCCGGAATCATGGTCATGGAGCGCATCTATGGCATCCAGATCAGTAACGTAAAGGCATTGCGCGACAATGGTATTGACCTGAAAAGCCTGTCCGAGCGTGGCGTGGAAATCTTTTTTACCCAGGTTTTCCGCCACAACTTTTTCCACGCCGACATGCACCCCGGTAATCTGTTCGTGGGCAGGGATGGTCGCTACATGGCTGTCGACTTCGGCATCATGGGCACGCTCAATCCGGTCGATCAGCGTTACCTGGCGGAAAATTTCCTCGCCTTTTTCAATCGTGACTACCGGCGCGTCGCCGAGCTGCACGTTGAATCTGCCTGGGTACCTGCCGGTACGCGGGTAGACGAATTCGAATCTGCCATCCGCACGGTATGTGAACCGATCTTCGAGAAGCCGCTCAAGGAAATCTCTTTTGGCAACGTATTGCTGCGCCTGTTCCAGACGGCGCGCCGTTTCGACATGGAGGTGCAGCCACAACTGGTACTGTTGCAGAAAACACTGCTGAATATCGAAGGGCTGGGGCGTCAGCTCTACCCCGAACTCGACTTGTGGAAAACTGCAAAGCCTTTCCTTGAACGCACCATGAGCGAACAACTGGGCGCACGCGCCGTGTTTCGAAATCTCAGAGACAGTGCACCTGAATGGGGTAAAGTCATTCCGGAGCTGCCGGTACTGGCGCACAGTTTCCTGGAACAGGCCACGTCCGGCAAACTGCAGGTGGAATGGACTTCAAAGGAACTGACACGTTTGCGTCGCGAGTTGCGCCAGGCAAACCGACGCAACGTCATCGCAATTATTGGCACCGGTCTGGTGCTGGCCGCTGCCGTGATCTACGGTCTCGATGGCTACGCACCACTGGTGCTGCTGGGTGCGCCGTGGCTGTCCTGGATACTGGGCCTGGCTGGTATCGCGCTGCTGGTATTGTGCTGGCCCGACGGCCATGATGGCGACTAGTTAATCGATAATCCGGTGCCGCAGGATAATCGCGATAACGAGCAAAGCCAGGCTTGTCAGCCAGAACAGGCTGGAGATGGCGAGCGACTGGCGTGCCTTGCTCTTCTCCAGCCAGGTGCGCGGCTTCACACCCCGGTACCAGAACATCAGTTTTGCCGACAGGTTGATACACACCACGTTAACGGCAAGTAACAGGGCGGCGCCGGCCGCATGGGAATATTGCCCGCTGCCCAGCATCATGCCCAGTGTCGCCGCCGGCGGAAGCAGGGCCACGGCGACCATGACGCCCACCAGCGTGCTGGACAAACCGGTAACCAGTGACAGTACCGCTGCCGCTCCGGACGCCAGGGCCAGGGCCACACCAGCCAGGCTGACATCGGTACGTGCCAGGATTTCACTGCTCTGCAAACGATCCGGCCAGACCGCACCGGTCACGATCGACATCACAAGTGTCAACCCGACACCGGCCAGGTTGGTCTTGAGAGCACGCCAGATCAGTTTCACATCGCCGAGTGATGCCGCAAACGCCAGCGCGATGTTGGGACCCAGCAGCGGCGCGATGACCATCGCACCCACCACGACTGCCACGTTATTCTCGATCAGTCCGATCGATGCCACCACGGTCGACAGGCAGACCAGCGACACAAAAGTCATGTCCAGCTGAGCGCCACGCTCGATGCCGTTGTAG
>CAJQOV010000127.1 GCA_905480065.1 uncultured Gammaproteobacteria bacterium
ATGACGTGATTGTTGGTAAGCACGTAACCCTGTTTGCTGATCAGCACCCCCGAACCCAGGCTGGTCTGTATCTCGCTGTGAGACCTGGCAAAATGGTCACCGAAGAACTTCTGAAAGATCGGATCTTCCAGCAGCGGATGCACGCGCCGGGTAATGACCTTTGCGGTATGGATGTTCACCACGGCGGGTGCCGCGTTTTGTACCGCGTCGGCATAGGATACCGGGCCAACCGAAACGCCATCGAAAACCCCGCTGCGCGCCGCTGGCGGTTCGGCCGGCTGTTGCGGGGTTTCTGTCAGTTCGATGACGGTACTGTCGTCGTGCAACAGTGTCGGTTGCACCAGCAGCACGTATATAAATGCGGCGGCGAGTCCTGCCATGATGGTCTGCAGCAGGAAATACAGCGATTTGCGAAACGCCATTGGTCAGTTACCCTGTGTTAGGCACCGGATTCTCCCGGGCCAGCCGGTAGATCCTCTGCTCAGGAAAGAATGCCATGATTGCACTCAAAGAATTGCTGGATTATACGAACAAGCTACTCGATGTGCACAGCTTCGCTGACTATTGCCCGAATGGATTGCAGGTGGAGGGCCGCCCCCGCGTGGAGCGACTGGTCAGTGGGGTGACCGCCAGCCTGGCGCTGGTCGAGGCCGCCACCGCGGCAGGTGCCGATGCGCTGCTGGTGCATCACGGCTGGTTCTGGAAAGGCGAAAACGCCTGTGTGACCGGCATGAAACGGCGCCGCCTGCAGGCCTTGCTCGATGCCGATATCAACCTGCTGGCATACCACCTGCCGCTGGATGCCCATGCGGAATTCGGTAACAACACCCGGCTGGCACACATTCTTGGCCTGGCAACGCAGGGACGTTTCGGCAATGACGGTGGAATGCTGCTGGGGCACTACGGGGAGCTGCCGCGACCGCTGGATGCGGCGGCATTCTGCGAGCACCTGGAACAGACGCTGGGACGCGCGCCACAGTATATTGCCGGTGGCGAGGCGCGCGCGATTCGCCGGGTCGGGTGGTGTACCGGTGCCGCCCAGTCCTACATCGAGGCGGCGGCTGAACTGGGGCTGGACGGTTTCATCAGCGGCGAGATTTCCGAGCAGACCGTGCATATTGCGCGCGAGGCCGGTATTCATTACTTTGCCGCCGGCCACCATGCCACAGAGCGCTTCGGGGTCTGCGCACTGGGGGAGCACCTGGCCGAGCGGTTTGGCATCGGCCATCAGTTTATTGACATCGATAATCCGGTGTGAGGGGATGCGGCGCTCCGAAAGCGCCTTTTCGGGTACGGATTTTTCGCCGGCTGCCCTTGATCTTGTGAGGCAAATGCACGATCCTATGCGGCCCTTGGAATGTTCCTGAATCAAATCAGATTATTCCGAATTGTTTAAACGCTCTTGCGCGCCGCATGCGCCGGGAAGTTACGTTTAACTCACTAATTTTTATTTAAATTCTGGAGATTGCCCGTATGAGTGGCGAGGAGACCAATTCTGGCAGGCGTCGTTTTCTGACGGCTGCCACGACGACTATTGGTGCCATCGGAACCGGCTTCCTGCTGGTGCCGTTTGTTTCTTCCATGCAACCCAGTGCCAAGGCGCGTGCCGCCGCTGCCCCGGTTCGTGCCGACATCAGCAAGCTGGAACCCGGCCAGATGATCCGCGTCAAGTGGCGTGGCAAGCCGGTCTGGGTCGTCAAGCGTACCCAGGAGAACCTGGATATGCTGAGCAAGCGGGATAGCGATCTGGCAGACCCGAATTCCGAAATATCCGACCAGCCGTCCTATGCCAAGAACGAGGACCGTTCCAGAAAGCCGGAGATACTGGTGCTGGTCGGTATCTGCACCCACCTCGGCTGCTCACCGACCTACCGTCCGGATGTTGCCCCTGCCGACCTGGGTGCGGACTGGCAGGGTGGTTTTTTCTGTCCCTGTCACGGTTCCCGGTTCGATATCTCCGGTCGCGTGTTCAAGGGCATGCCGGCGCCGACAAACCTGCCGGTGCCGCCGTACCGTTACCTGAGTGAAGGCGAAATCGTGATCGGCGAAGACGAGGAGACCGCATAATGGCTGGCAACGCTTCAGAAAAATGGCAGGGCGGTCTGCGGGGCTGGATTGATGCACGTTTCCCGCTCAGCAGCATGTGGAACGACCACCTCGCCAAGTATTACGCACCGAAGAACTTCAACTTCTGGTACTTCTTCGGTTCACTGGCACTGTTGGTGCTGGTGTTGCAGATAGTGACCGGTATCTGGCTGACCATGAACTACAAGCCGGATGCCGCGCTGGCCTTCAACTCCGTCGAGTACATCATGCGCGATGTAAACTGGGGCTGGCTGATCCGCTATATGCATTCCACCGGCGCCTCCGCGTTCTTTATCGTGGTGTATCTGCACATGTTCCGCGGCCTGATCTATGGCTCGTTCAAGAAACCGCGCGAGCTGATCTGGATCTTCGGCATGATCATCTATGTTGTCCTGATGGCCGAGGCATTCATGGGCTACCTGCTGCCATGGGGCCAGATGTCCTACTGGGGCGCACAGGTGATCATCAACCTGTTCGGCGCCATTCCGGGTATCGGTGAGACAGTGGCGATCTGGATTCGTGGTGATTACGTGGTGGCGGATGCCACCCTGAACCGCTTCTTCGCGTTTCACGTGGTCGCGGTGCCGATCGTGCTGCTGGCGCTGGTCGTGCTGCACATCCTGGCGCTGCACGAAGTGGGCTCCAACAATCCGGATGGTATCGAGATCAAGAAGAACAAGGGCCCGGACGGTAACCCGATTGACGGCATCCCGTTCCACCCGTACTACACGGTCAAGGATATTGTCGGCGTGATCGTATTCCTGATCTTCTTCTCCATCGTGGTGTTCTTTATGCCGGAGATGGGCGGTTATTTCATCGAGGCGAACAATTTCGTCCCGGCGGATTCGCTGAAAACCCCGGTGCACATTGCGCCACTGTGGTACTTCACCCCGTTCTACGCGATCCTGCGTGCGGTGCCCTCGATCGGCGGTTCTTCCTTCCCGGGCGTGCTGGCCATGGCACTGGCGATCCTGGTGCTGTTCTTCCTGCCGTGGCTGGACCGCAGTCCGGTCAAGTCGATCCGCTATCGCGGCAACCTGTACAAGGCCTGGCTGGCAGCGTTCGTGATCAGCTTCTTCATTCTCGGCTGGCTTGGCATGGAAGCGCCCACCGAGTTGTATACGCTGATTTCGCGTATCTGTACGGCAATCTACTTCGCGTTCTTTTTGTTTATGCCTTTCTATACCAGAATGGACAAGACCAAACCGGTTCCTGACAGGGTGACATCATGAAGAAGCAATTGTTGGCGATTCTGCTGGCTTTGGCCCCGGCATGTGTATTTGCCAATGTCGGAGAAATCCACCTGCAACAGGCAAATATTGATCCGAACAATACCCAGTCACTGCAACGGGGTGCGCGTCTGTTCGTGAACTATTGCCTGAGTTGTCACTCCGCGTCCCTGATGCGCTACGAACGGGTTGGCAAGGACCTCGGCATCCCCGAGAAGCTGGTGGCCGAGAACCTGATCTTTACCGGTGGCAAGCCCGGCGACCTGATGAACGTGGCCATGTTTCCGGATGATGCCAAGGAGTGGTTTGGTACGCTGCCGCCGGATCTGAGCGTAATCGCACGCTCGCGTGGTGTGGACTGGTTGTATACCTATCTGCACACCTTTTACCGTGACGACAGCAAGCTTACCGGTGTGAACAATCTTGCGTTCCCGGACGTCGGTATGCCGAACGTACTGTGGGAATTACAGGGCAGGCAGGAGCCGGTCATCACCACCTCCAGGGGCCACGATGGCAAGGAAGTGAAGACCGTTACACTGGAGCTGGTCGAGCCGGGCTTGCTGAGTCCAAAAGAGTATGATCGCGCTGTCCGCGACCTGGTCAACTTTCTCGATTACATCGGTGAGCCCGCCAAGCATGAAAGACGTGCGCTTGGCGTCAAGGTCATCATGTTTCTGCTGGTACTGCTGGTGGTTGCCTATCTCATGAAGCGCGAATTCTGGAAGGACGTTCACTAGCCTGATGGCGGTGAAAACAATCACATGTGGGGGATATCTGATATGGCACTGATAGCCAACCGGCGGTCGGTCATGAGTCTGTTTTCTTCCGCAAGCTGTCCGCAGAGTCATCGGGTGCGGGTGGTGCTCGCAGAGAAGGGCATTACCGTGGAGATTGTCGACGTTGACGGCAACCACAAGCCCGAGGACCTGATTGACCTGAATCCCTATAACTCGGTACCGACCCTGGTGGATCGTGAGCTGGTGCTGTATGACCCGCGTGCCATCATGGAATACCTGGATGAACGTTTTCCGCACCCGCCACTGATGCCGGTCGATCCGGTGTCGCGGGCCAGGACCCGGCTCGCGCTGTATCGCATCGAACAGGACTGGTACGGGTTGATACCGCAGCTGGAATCCAAGGGTGAAAAAACCTCCGCCAAGGCACGCAAGCAATTGCGCGACAGCCTCACGTCGAGCGCCGAGGTATTTGCTGCCAAGCCATTCTTCCTGAGTGACGAGTTCTCGCTGGTCGATGCGACTGTCCTGCCGATCCTGTGGCGTATCAAGCATTACCAGATTGAGCTGCCACGCCAGGCAAAACCGGTGCTGGATTACGCCAGCCGGATGTTTGATCGCGAGACTTTCCAGGAAAGTCTGACCGAGGCCGAGCGCGAAATGCGCGATTGACCACCGGCTTGTCAGGTCAGGGTTGTGCAATTCCATGCTGCATACAATGAAATTGGCCACGGTGTGGATTTGCTAGTATTGTCATGTCCATGACAACCAGCCGTCCCTATCTGCTGCGCGCGATTCATGAGTGGATACTGGATAACGACCTGACTCCCCATTTGCTGGTCGATATCGAAGGGGAGGGGGTGCAGATTCCTGCCCAGCAGGGCCAGAATGGCAAGATCGTGCTCAATATCAGCCCCACTGCCGTCGAAGGACTGAATCTCGGTAATGGCGCCATTTCCTTCCGTGCCCGCTTTGGCGGTATTGCCACCGATGTCTACGTGCCGGTCGAGTCCGTGCTGGCCATTTACGCCAGGGAAAACGGCCGTGGCATGGTATTCAACGAGGAAGATAACGGCCCGACACCGCCTGATCCGAAAAAGAAGTCCGCCAGGCGGCCGTCCCTGAAGATCGTCAAGTAGCTCAATCCACCGGCAGGTTTTCGCGCAGCTGCTCGAGCCGGATCTGGCCGGGCAGTACCTCCCGGGCCAGCAGTTTTGCCTGCAGGATGTCCAGCAGCGGGGCCGGCATGCAGGCATAGAAATCAAGGCTGGTGATGTCGTCCAGTTCGCCGATGATCGTGGCGAGCAGGCTCTCCACCGTGGCGTTGTCCCCGGCCTTGAGTGCGCGGTAGTGGAAATTGTCCAGTGCATCATCCCAGGAGCGACACAGGTTACCCAGGTAGTGACTGTTGCCCGGAGTAGTGATCCAGTAGAGCCGCAACTGCTCGGCGATATCCAGTGCCATGGCGTGCTCGATCAGGCTTTTTACCGGACCGAAACCGGTATTCACGGCAACGAAGGCCAGCGAGCGGGGTGAATCTTCGTCCAGTATGAAATTGCCGCGCGGTCCATGGAGGGTCAGGTTGCTGTTGGGGCGCAGTGCGGCAACTTTCCCGCTGAATGGATTGCCGGATACAACCGGTATGTGAAACTGCAGGTTCATGTCGTCGCACGGACAACTGGCGATCGAGCAGTTCTGCGCTGCGCCGCTGTCTGTTTGTAGTGCGAGATACTGGCCGGCGAGGAAGCGCAGGCGCCGCGTGCGCGGGGTGCGGGCATGCAGGATCAGTACCCGGTCATTGACCGGTTCGACTTTCCGTACCTTGACCTCGATCTGCTGCAGCGGGATATCGCTTGAGCTGTTTGCCTCGTCGGCTTCCAGTACCACGTCGGTAACGGCGGTGTTGGCGCAGGCCAGGATGTAGCCCAGTGCCTTTTCCGTTTCGCTGAAGGCATAGTCGTGGGTGCTGATTTTTTTTACCTCGCCGGACAGTACCTTGCACTTGCACAGGCCGCAATTACCGTTGCTGCAGCCGTAGTTCAGCGCGAGACCGCCACGCAGGCCGGCCTCCAGGATGGAATCGGAACCCTCGATGAAGAATTCATGCCCACTGGGCAGGATGCGTACCTGTGCGGCCATAACCCTGAGAAACGCCTCCCGCGCAATGAATCCGGTTGAGTTGTCCGCCGGTTCGATGGCCTCGAGAGAGCGGAAAAAACTCTCACGCAGTGTACTAAATGCCGCGGCACGCGTCTTCTCGTCTGCGTCCGCGCTGACTTCGTTAATCCTGTCCTTCAGTTCGTCGATGATCGTGCCGCTGCGCCGCGCGGCCTGGCGTTCCCTGGCCAGCTCCCGGCCCAGCGAGTAGATCCGCGCGGACAGCGTATCGACATCGGGTTGCTCCTCGTCGGCACGGATGATCTTGTTGACTGCCTGTTCCTTGATCGAGCCGACCCGCTCGAGCATGGTGGTGTCCTCGATCTCGGTCTGTGGATAGGCGTGCAGCAGGTCGGCAAGTAACAGTTCGCCCTCGAAGGTGCGCAATTCACCACGCTGGATCTGTTTTTGCAGGGTGCCGCGCTTGACACCGACCAGGCGTGCGGCGCGTGACAGTGTGATCAGGCTTGGCAGCATGTCGACTCGGCCCTTCTGAAACCCGTTATGTGCACACTATAACGCATCGTTCTGCACAGGCAACGTTTGCCGGCGAAACGGCCGAATTACGCCGGCGCCAGCTGTGAAACGGCGCTGCTATACTGGCAGCAGCACGGCCGGTTTGCGGCGGCCGTTGTTCAGGGTGCAGGCACGAAGGCCGGTATTTTTCATGATCGAGATCATCAAGGCGGATATCACCACGCTCGCGGTTGACGCCATCGTCAATGCGGCCAACCGCAGTCTGCTCGGCGGTGGCGGGGTGGATGGCGCAATTCACCGGGCGGCAGGCCCGTTGCTGCTGCAATTTTGCAAAACCCTGGATGGCTGTCGCACCGGCGAGGCAAAGATCAGTCCCGGCTTCAAGCTGCCGGCCAGGCGCGTGATCCATACCGTCGGCCCGGTCTGGCGGGGTGGTGATCATTACGAGGCGAAACTGCTGCGGGCCAGTTATATCAACAGCTTCGAGCTGGCGCTGGAAAACGGGGTGCGCAGCATTGCCTTCCCGTCGATCAGTGCCGGGGTGTACGGCTACCCGAAGCAAGCGGCGGCACGGATTGCGCTGTCTGTGATGCGCGACTACGAAGACCGTTTCGAGCGGATCATCGCCTGCTGTTTCAGTGCGGAAGCTGCAGACTTGTACCGGCAGCTGCTGGACGCAGGCCGGTAACGGCCGGTGGTCTGAGCGAGCTGGTCCCGCCGGGTCCGGGGCGTCGCGTGCAGTGCTTGAGTTTCGGTGTCTGCGACCCCATCTTTGCCAGTAGAAGATGAGGTATTTCCATGCATAGTACGAGACCCCCCGCGGTGGCGGGCCTTTTCTACCCGGCGCATCCGGCTGAACTGTCAGCCGGGGTACGGGCGCTGCTGCAAGCTGCGCCGGACGCCGCCGAGCCGCGCATACCGAAGGCGCTGATTGTGCCGCATGCCGGTTATGTCTATTCCGGTCCGGTTGCCGGACAGGCCTATGCCAGGTTGCGGCCGCTTGCCGGGCGCATCACCCGCGTCGTGTTGCTTGGTCCGGTACATCGCGTACCGGTTCGCGGGCTGGCGTTGCCACAGGCGACGGCCTTTGCAACCCCGCTCGGAGAAATTCCACTCGACACCGAAGCCATGGCGGCGTTGGCGGACCTGCCGCAGGTAGTGATCAGCGAACCGGCCCATGCGCAGGAGCACTCGCTGGAGGTACACCTGCCGTTCCTGCAAACCGTACTCGGTGCGTTTCGCCTGCTGCCGCTGGCAGTCGGTGACGCCAGCGCCGCAGAGGTGGCCGAGGTGCTGGCGCGTGTCTGGGGCGGGGCAGAGACGCTGATCGTGGTCAGTTCCGATCTGTCGCATTATCTGCCCTACCTTGAGGCGCAGCGCACGGATCGCGAAACGGTGCGCCATATCCTCGCGCTGCGGCCGGATCTCGATCACCACGCGGCCTGTGGTGCCACGCCGGTGAATGGCTTGCTGGAGTTTGCCGGCCAGCATGCGTTGCAGGCCGAGCTGATCGACCTGCGCAACTCCGGGGATACCGCCGGCGACCGGTCGCGCGTGGTCGGCTACGCGGCGATCGCCTTTTACGAGGCGGCGACATGAGCGCCACGCATGAACCGGGCGCAACCTTGCTGCTGGTGGCGCGGGATGTCATTGCGCGTACCCTGGGCCAGCCCGGCGTCGCTCACGACCGGCCCGCCTGGCTGCAGGAACCGGGCGCAACCTTCGTTACCTTGACCCGGTCGGGCCAGCTGCGTGGCTGTATTGGCAGCCTGCAAGCGCACCGCAGTCTGCTCGAGGACGTGTCCTCCAACGCGCTGGCCGCCGCACTGCACGACCCGCGCTTTATGCCGTTGTCCGCGCAGGAATTGCCGGACACCCGTATCGAGGTGTCGTTACTTTCCAGCGCTACCGAACTGCAATTCGAGACCGAGGCAGAGGTCCATGCGCGCCTGCAGCCGGGGATCGACGGCGTGCTGCTGGAATATGGCAGGGCGCGCGGTACGTTCCTCCCGCAGGTCTGGGAATCCCTGCCGCGTCCGCAGGATTTTCTTGCGCACCTCAAGCGCAAGGCCGGGTCGCCAGCGGATTTCTGGCATGCCGACATCCGCCTGTCGCGCTATACCGTAACCTGCTGGAAAGAGGCAGACCAAAGCCATGTCCCCGTCTGACGCAACGCAGCTGTATCCCGCGCGCTGGTGGCACCGGCTGCCGGACGGGCGTATCCAGTGCGACCTGTGTCCGCGTGACTGCAAGCTGCGCGAGGGTCAGCGCGGCGCATGCTTCGTGCGCATGCGGGAGGGCGATCAGATGGTGCTGACCACCTACGGGCGCTCGTCCGGCTTCTGTATCGATCCGATCGAGAAGAAGCCGCT
>CAJQOV010000128.1 GCA_905480065.1 uncultured Gammaproteobacteria bacterium
CCGCCAAGGCCTGCCTGGGGCTGGTACCCCAGGAATTCAACTTCAACATGTTCGAACCGGTCGAGGAGGTGGTGTCCAACCAGGCCGGTTATTACGGTATCCCGCGTGACGAGGCGCGCCGGCAGGCAGAGATCTACCTCAAGCACCTCGACCTGTGGGACAAGCGTCGCGTGATGGCACGCAACCTGTCCGGCGGCATGAAACGACGCCTGATGGTCGCCCGCGCGCTGGTACATCAACCGCGCCTGCTGATCCTGGACGAGCCAACCGCCGGTGTGGATATCGAGATCCGCCGTTCGATGTGGAAATACCTGCGCAAGATCAACCAGGCCGGAACCACCATCATCCTGACCACGCACTACCTGGAAGAGGCGGAAAGCCTGTGCCGCAATATCGCCATCATCGACAAGGGAGAACTGATCCGGAATACCAGCACCAGGCAGCTGCTCAACACCCTGCACATGGAGACCTTCGTGCTGGATATCGAATCGCCACTGGACGCGCCACCGCGACTGGAGCGCTACCAGGTACGGCTGGTAGACCCGAACACGCTGGAAGCGGAAATCTGCCGGGGTGAATCGATCAACAGCCTGTTTACCGAACTCACCGCGCAGGGTATCCGCGTACTCAGCATGCGCAACAAGACCAACCGGCTCGAGGAACTGTTTATGAACCTGGTCGAGAGCAGCGGCAGGCAACCGGTGCCGGCATGAATACGCGCGCAAAACTGGTCGCACTGCAGGCCATTGCCACCAAGGAGATCCGCCGCTTCGCGCGCATCTGGGTACAGACCGTGCTGCCTCCGGTGATCACCACCGCACTGTATTTCATAATCTTCGGCAACCTGATCGGTCCACGCATCGGCACCATGGAAGGTTTCCGCTACATGGAATTCATTATCCCCGGCCTGATCATGATGGCCGTGATCACCAACTCCTACGGTAATGTGGTGTCATCCTTCTACGGTTCGAAGTTCCAGCGCCACATCGAGGAGATGCTGATCTCGCCGATTCCGAACTACATCATCCTGCTGGGGTTTATTAGCGGCGGGGTGGCACGCGGCCTGACCGTAGGAATCGCCGTGACGCTGGTCTCGCTGGCATTCAACCCGCTCAATATCCACAGCCTGCCGGTCATGATCAGCATGGCGCTGCTGACCTCGATCCTGTTTTCACTGGCCGGGCTGATCAATGGTGTCTACGCCAACAGCTTTGATGATATCTCGATCATTCCGACCTTCGTGCTGGCGCCGCTGACCTACCTGGGTGGTATCTTTTATTCAATCAGCCTGCTGCCCGACTTCTGGCACAGCGTGTCGCTGGCGAACCCGATCCTGTACATGGTGAACGCGTTTCGCTACGGATTCCTGGGCATCTCCGACATCAGCCTGGCGCTTTCCTACGCCATCAGCATCGGTTTCATCGTGGTGCTGTACGTGTTCAGCCTGTACCTGTTGCGCAGCGGGCACGGCATCCGTACCTGAGGCAGCCAAGAAGATCGATGCACGTGTAGGAGCGGACGCCGTCCGCGAACGATCCGGCCTCCCATGTTCGCGCGTTCCCGCGCTCCTACAATACACGCCGCGTTCGCGCGCCCCTACAGCACCAGCCGCCCGTTACGCACGGTCAGTGCCAGCTCCCCGGCAAGCAACTTTTGCAGGCGTTCACCGATCAGCTTGCGGCGCCAGCCTTGCATCACGCCACCCTTGTTATCGCCCAGCACCAGTGCCTCCAGTTGCTTGCGCGTGGCCAGCATGGTCGGATTGAGTGAATGTTGCTCGGCACTGATGCGCACCACGGCCATCATCACATCGACCAGCGCATCCTGATCGGGATCGAGGCGGTCGCGCATACCGGTTTCCGGGAACGGCTCGGGCTTGCGTTCTGCAGCCTGCGCGATCAGCGCCAGCAATTCATGGCCGTTGCGGCTGATCAGCCGTTCCCCGAGTCCACGGATCGCACCCAGCGCCTGCAGGCTCTCCGGACGATGACGCGCCAGGTCGATCATCACGTCGTCCTTCATCAGCCAGCCGCGCGGCAGGTCTTTGTCCTGCGCACGCTCCTCGCGCCATGCGGCCAGTGCCTGCAGGTTGGAGAGAGCGGCACCCTTCAGACGGTTGGCACCTTTCACCTTCAGCCAGGCCAGGTGCGGCGGGGACTCGTACAACTCTGCGCTGGCCAGCTGGCGGAAATCCTCTTCCAGCCAGGTCAGCCGCCCGTGCTGCTCCAGCCGTTCGCGCAGCTTGAGATACACATCGACCAGGTAGATCACGTCATCGGCCGCATAGCGCAGCTGGTCACCCGTCAACGGGCGCACAGACCAGTCCGCGCGGGTGTGCAATTTATCCAGGGTGACGCCAAGTACTTCACGCACCAGGTTGGCATAACCAATCTGGTCGGCGTAACCGAGCAACGGCGCGGCAATCTGGGTATCGAACACCGGGGCAGGCGGTACACCGGCCAGGTGGTAGAAGATTTCCATGTCCTGACGACCGGAATGCATCACCTTGGTGATAGCGGGATTCGCCAGGATTTCCAGCAGCGGCTGCAGGTCGGGCAAGGCCAGTGGATCGATGCAGGCAACTTCCGTCCGGGTTGCGATCTGCAGCAGGCACAGTTTCGGGTAATAGGTTTTCTCGCGCAGGAATTCGGTATCGAGCGCAAACCAGTCGACTTCGCGCAGGTGGGCACAGAATGACTCGAGCGCATCCGGGGTGTCGATGTAGTGCACACCTGCGGGACGATTCATCGCATGCCCCACTTGCGCGGAGCGTTCAAATATCACCTTCCACTTCGTCGACATCGACCTGGCCGGTCAGGCGTCGGCGGATATGCGACCAGGAAATCCCGACTGCGAGGATGCCGCAGAGGATCACTTCGGTGAACCAGGTCATGGCCTTGACGCTGTCGGCATGCAACCAACCGAGGTAGATAAACAGCCAGAGCAGGGAACCGAAAAAGGCCGCCGCAAGGATCAGTCCGAACAGCCCCAGTGAACGGGCGGTAGCGCGCAGGTAGATGGTCCAGCCGATCAGCAGCAGGATGCCGGTCAGTGCCACCCACGGGGTGAACTTGCTCAGCTGGCTGACCCAGTGGAAGTAGGAGTGACCGGAGGGGTTGTAGGTGGAAAACACCAGTACCAGTGCTGCGCACAAGCGCAGCAGGAACCCGCCCGGAGTAATGCCTTTGTATGCTGCCATGTGATGGTCCGTATCTGCAGTTACAGGAAAATGCGCTGCGTTGTGCGTCGGCATTCTACAAGCATTTCACTGGCAGCTACAGTTACAGGTCCGCTTGCCAAACGCGCTACAATGCAACGCTGGCTGCGGCGCACGGTCTGATTTCGCAAGCACCGCACCAGAACACTGACGTATAATCTGCGAACCAGGCATATCTTGCTGATAAAAATGAGAATTGTAATGGCAAACCAGAGCAGGCCCGGCGCCACCGCAAGGCGGGACAAATGCGCAGCAAACAGACCCGGACC
This sequence comes from uncultured Gammaproteobacteria bacterium, assembly GCA_905480065.1. Taxonomy (GTDB): domain Bacteria; phylum Pseudomonadota; class Gammaproteobacteria; order UBA9214; family UBA9214; genus UBA9214. The sequence continues at coordinate 3,487 of CAJQOV010000128.1, forward strand.
AGCGCAGGCCTGCCGGCAGGGCAGCGCAGCGGGAGAGGGCGTGCCATCCAGTCCGTCCCGCAGCATTGATCTGACGGGTCCACACCGGCGCGCGGCCGGCCTGGCCAGATGTTCGCTGGCATGAACATCACCCTGGTCAGCCCCTACGAACTGGGACGACAGCCGTTTGGCCTGGCCGAGCCCGCCACCCTGTTGCAACACGCCGGTCACCAGGTGCGCTGCTGCGACCTGTCCATCCAGAAACTCGACAGCGCGATCGACGTGCACACTGAGCTGGTAGCGATCTACATCGCCATGCATACCGCCACGCGTATCGCGGTCGAGGCGCTGCCGAAGATCCGCCAGCTGGCACCAAACGCGCAGCTGTGCGTATACGGTCTCTATGCACCCATGAACGTGGAGCTGTTTCGTGCCCACGGCGTGCCATACATCATCGGTGGCGAATACGAGAACGGCCTGCTGGAGATGACCGAAGGCCTGCGCAGCGGCACGGCACCGACCACCGGTGCACCGACAATACGACTGGAGAAAACCGCTTTTGTGGTACCCGATCGCAGCGCGCTGCCGACACTCGACAAATACGCCAGCCTGATCCTGCCGGATGGCACCGGGCGCACCGTGGGCTTTGCCGAGACCACGCGCGGCTGCAAGTATTTTTGTCGCCACTGTCCGATCGTGCCGGTGTACGAGGGGCGCTTTTTTGTCATCCCGGCGGATATCGTGCTGCAGGACATTCGCAACCAGGTGGCGGTTGGCGCACAGCACATCTCGTTCGGTGATCCGGATTTCTTCAACGGCCCCGGCCATGCGCTGCGCATTGTGCGCGCCCTGCACGACGAATTCCCCGCGCTCAGCTTCGACGCTACCATCAAGATCGAGCACATTGTCAAATACCCGGACGAGATTCGCATACTGGCTGCCAGTGGCTGCCTGTTCATTCTCTCTGCCGTGGAATCGGTCGATGACGAAATCCTCGAGCTGCTCGACAAGGGGCATACCCGTGCCGACCTGCTGGGTGCACTGGATATCATGCGCGACGCCGGCATCGACCTGGCCCCGACCTTTGTCGCGTTCACGCCCTGGACCACGCTGCAACGTTACCGGACACTGCTGCACGATATCGCAGCGCTCGGTCTCATCGATGCGGTCGCCCCGGTGCAGCTGTCGATCCGCCTGCTGATCCCGGCCGGTTCGCACATCCTGCATATCGATGGCATCCGGGACTGCGTCGGCGACTTTGATCCACAGATACTCGGCCATGCCTGGCAACACCCGGACCCGCGCGTCGACGCACTGCAACAGCAGCTACAGGCACTGGTCATGCAGGCCGAGGCTGCCGGTCAGTCACGCAACGAGATCTTTCAGGCTGTCTGGCAACTGGCCTGGCAGGCGGATGACAGCACTGCACCGCCCCTGGCCATGCCCGCCACCGAGCGCCCGATACCACGACTGTCGGAGAACTGGTATTGCTGCGCGGAACCGACCTGTGAACAACTGGTATCGTTTTAACTTCACCGGCGGATTATGAACAGGATTATCTACGTCCCGGGCAAGAATCCCAAGCCACCGGCCCAGGTACACCGAGAATTGCTGCTCCGCTGCCTGTTGGAGGGCGTGCGCCGCAGCGACCCGCAGGCAGCTGCCGATATCGCCGCACAGGATGCCTTCACTACCGTGGCATGGAGCCAGCTGTTTTACGGATATAGCCGTCCCGCCTACGAAGACCTGCCCTGGATAGAACAGTTGCTCAGCCAGCAAAGCTGGCGCGAGGATGACAGCGGCGATTCCCGCCACGTGAAATACCGGATCACCCGGGCCATGTACCTGGTCGGCGACTTCCTGCCATGGCTGATTCCGCTGCTCCCGGACCCGCGCGTCAAATTGTCCATCCAGGAAACCGAAGCCTACTTCGGCGATCACGGCAACCTGGGTAACCGGATTCGTGAACTGCAGAAACAGCCGCTGCGCGAAGCGGTGCGCAACGGCGACCGCGTGTTGCTGATCGGGCACAGCATGGGGTCGATCATTGCATACGACTCGTTGTGGGAACTGGATCACCTGGAGGGGATCAAGCACTGCGTAGACTGTTTCCTGACCATCGGCAGCCCCCTTGGCATGAACTACGTCCAGAAACGACTGATCGGCATGAACCGCAAGGAGCACGGCATTTACCCGGGGAACATCCGGCGCTGGGTAAACATCACCGCACGTGGCGACCTGGTTGCACTGGACCCGGCGCTGGCCAATGATTTCGAGGACATGGTGGAAAACGGTGACGTGCAGGGCATTACCGATCTGCGCGACGGGATCTACAATCACTACCGCGACGAGAAGGGGCTGAACGTGCACAAGTCATATGGTTACCTGGTCAACCCGCATGTCGCACAGGTCATTGCCGACTGGTGGAACGAGGCATGAACACGGTACTGGTCGCACACCGCGGCGAACCGGAACATTTTCCGGAAAACTCGCTGGAAGGTTTTCGGGCCGTACTCACGGCCGGCGCCCGCCTGCTGGAGACCGACATCCAGCTCACTGCCGATGGTGTCCCCGTGCTCAGCCATGACCCGAGCCTGCAGAAACTGACCGGCCATGACCTGACGGTCACGCGGACACGCTGGAAGGCATTACGCGAGCTGTCGGCCGGCGAGCCGGAACGCTTCGGCGCGACATTCAGCCAGGCACGCATCGCGCGGCTGGAAGATTTTGTTGTACTGCTCGGGCAATGGCCGCTGGCGCAGGCCTTCGTGGAAATCAAGCAGGAAAGCCTGGATGCCTTTGGCATAGAGGCCGTGGTCGAGCGCGTGCTGGAACAGCTGGCGCCAGTATATGAACAATGCATCCTGCTCTCGTTCCGCGCAGACGTCGTCCGCTACGCCCACGGCCGGATCCGTACCGGCTGGGCCCTGCGCGAGTGGTCAGCTGAAAGTCACGCCCTGGCAGAACAGCTCGCACCCGACTACCTGTTCGTCAATCGCAAGCGTTTGCCAGCGGAGCAGGGACCACTCTGGCCGGGCCAGTGGCAATGGGTGGTATACAGCGTGGACCAGGCGGACGAGGTGAGCGAGTACCTGGCACGCGGTTTTGCGCTGGTCGAGACCAACGTCATCCGTTCCCTGCTGGCCACGCCGCAGCACACCGGTAGCGCTGATGTCTGAACACTATGATGTCGTGGTGGTCGGCGGCGGGATCCACGGTGTCGGTGTGGCACAGGCCGCCGCCTGTGCCGGTCACTCGGTGTTGTTGCTGGAACAGCAGGCGCTCGCTGCCGGCACCTCGAGCCGTTCCAGCAAACTGATCCACGGCGGCCTGCGCTATCTCGAAGGCCGTGATTTCGGACTGGTGCGGGAAAGCCTGCAGGAACGCGCCATCCTGCTGAACATCGCCCCCGAACTGGTACGCCTGCAACCGTTTCATATCCCGGTCTACCCGGACACCACGCGCCGTCCGCTGACCTTGTGCGCAGGACTTTCGCTGTACGCACTGCTGGATGGCTTCGGGCCGGGCAGCCGCTTCCGCAAGTTGCGGCCCGCCGAATGGGATGATCTCGACGGCCTCGACACGCACCGACTGCAGGCGCTATACCAGTATCACGATGCCCAGACCGACGATGCGGCACTGACGCGCGCGGTCATGCATTCGGCCATCCGCCTGGGCGCCGGGCTGGCCTGTCCGGCAGAATTTCTCGGCGCCCGACTAGCAGAGCAACGCTGCGAGATACAGTACCGCGCGCATGGCGCAGAAAAGCACTGCAGCGCCGCCACCCTGGTCAATGCCGGCGGGCCGTGGGCCGGCGACGTGGCCATGCGCATCAGCCCGGCCATGACAACCGTGCCGGTAGAGCTGGTACAGGGTACGCACCTGGTACTGGAGGGTACCCTGACACGCGGTTGCTACTACATGGAAGCACCACAGGACCGGCGCGCCATCTTTCTGCTGCCCTGGCGCGGGCACTGCATGATTGGCACCACCGAACATAGCTACCACGGAGACCCTGCCTCGGTGCGCCCACTGGATCAGGAAGAGCGTTACCTGCTCGAAGTGCTGCATCACTATTTCCCGGGACGACCGGATCGTGTCATCGCCCGCTTCGCCGGCTTGCGCGTACTGCCTGCGGCAGACGGGACTATCTTCCCGCGTTCGCGTGAAACCAGGCTGACCGTCGACAGACAGGCGCAGCCGCGCGTGGTTTCCATCTACGGCGGCAAACTGACCGGTTATCGCGCCACGGCGCAGAAAGTCATGCGCCTGCTGGCTCGCAGCCTGCCGCCACGCAAGCCGGTCGCATACACGGCGGATGTCAAACTGGTAGCGGTTGACTGATGGGCAGGCAGCAGATTCTCGCCATCGACCAGGGTACCCATGCCAGTCGCGCCATCGTGTTCGACCACCAGGGCAGCTTGATTGCCAGCGCCCAGCAGAGGGTAGCCCTGCGGCGGCTCGACCGCGTCCGCATCGAACAGGATGCCATGGAGATCCTTGCCTCGACGCAGCAGGTAATGGCACAGGTACTGTCCGCTCCCGGCGTACGCACAGCCGAACTGCGTGCCGCAGGACTCGCTACACAGCGCTCCAGCGTAGTGGCTTGGAACCGTGTTACTGGCACTGCACTCAGCCCGGTGCTGAGCTGGCAGGACCGGCGCAACGCGGCCTTGCTCGACAGCCTGGCGGCGCAGCAATCCGCCATTGCGCAGAAAACCGGGCTGCGCCTGTCTGCCCACTACGGCGCCAGCAAGCTGCGCTGGTTGCTGGAACAGCAACCAGCCGTGGCGAACGCATACGCGACGGGTGAACTGTTGATGGGCCCACTGGTGTCGTGGCTGCTGTTTCATTTGCTCAGCGGTAATCCGGTGCTGGTCGATGCTGCCAATGCCTCGCGTACCCTGCTGTGGAACCTGCAAAGCCGTGACTGGGACCAGGATCTGCTGGCGTTATTCCATGTCCCGCTCCAGGTGCTGCCGGCCTGCCGGCCGATCTGTGCCGAATACGGCATCACCGGCAATGGTGGGATTCCGCTGCGCGCCGTCAACGGCGACCAGACTGCGGCCCTGTACGCACAGGGCAAACCCGCACCCGGCACCATCATCGTCAACATCGGTACCGGCGCCTTTGTGCTGTTGCCGGTGCAGGATGTGACCACTCGGCCCGCCGGACTGCTGGCCGGTATCTCGCAAAGCAATGCCCACGGCGCCGACTATTACCTGGAGGGGACCGTAAACGGGGCAGGCGCCGCGCTGGAGTGGGCGGCCGAACAGCTGAGCGTGGACGACGTTGCACGGCAGTTGCCCGGCTGGCTGGCTGATATCGAGGATCCGCCGCTGTTTATCAACACCGTCGGTGGCCTGGGCGCCCCCTGGTGGCAACCGGGACCGGAACCGTACTTCACCACCGCTCCGGCATCGCCGGCCCATGGCATGGTGGCGGTCGTGGAAAGTATCCTGTTCCTGGTGCAGGCGAATATCGCTTTATTACAATCACATATGCCAGATATTACATGTATCCAGTTAAGTGGCGGGCTTGCCAACCCGGACAACCTTGCCCTCGGGCCCAATGGAGAAATCTATGT
>CAJQOV010000129.1 GCA_905480065.1 uncultured Gammaproteobacteria bacterium
CAGCGGCCGGTACAGGTGGAGGCCACGGCGCGCGGTATCGCCTGGCAGGCAGCGGGTTGCCCGCCGCACTGGCCGGCAAGCGCAAGCGGCGATACCTTTCAGCCGTGCGCCAATCCCGGCTTACAGACACGCTACCGGAAATTTCTCGCGGCCCTGAAACAGCAATTGTAGGCGTGCCTCACAGGCAGAACTCCCGCCGTTTTTTCTACTGGTTGCAGGAGCGCGGGTATGCGTGAATAACGCTGGTCAATAGATCGCGGACAGCGTCCGCTCCTGCGAGAGCAAGGATTGCAGGAACGGCTGGCGGCGCGGGCTGTCTGTTGCGTCAACAAGCCTTGCTGTAAATATCAAACCGGGGTCACGAACAACCAGAGATAACCGGCGTTGTAAAAGACGTGCAACAGCACCGGCGCGAGCAGCGAGCCGGTACGTTCCTTGAAGAAACCGAACACCAGGGAAGGGAAGAACACCAGTGCCGCGGCCAGCGGCGGGTGATAGAAAAAGTGCGCAGCGGCAAACAACACGCTGGTCAGCAGGTTGGCGGCTGTCAGCGGTCCATAACGTGCCCGGGAAACCAGGTCGCGCACCAGCTCCTGCAGCAGTCCGCGAAACGCGATTTCTTCCAGCAGCGGATACACCAGCACCAGCGTGAAGAACCATTGCGGGTAGAGCAGCGGTTTGTTCCACACCACGGGGGTTGCGTTCAGCAGGTAGAACAGCAGCCAGGCCGCAGGCCCGGCAAGCAAGGCCAGGTAAAACAGCGGGTCCCGGTAGAGCGGGACGAGCTGGGCCCGGGGCGTCAATTGTTTTTCAGTTGCTGGACCATTTCCGGCTCCAGATCAAAACCGACCGGCCAGTTCGGATTGATCGAGATGCCGACGCCAGTGCCGGTACGCTCCAGCACCCAGCTGAACTCGGTCAGCAGCCCACCATCGTAGCCCGGAAATTCCCGTACGAATTCCTTGGCCCGGTCCGGGCTGGTGAACAGGATGAGCACCTCGACGTTGTCTTCGGTTTTCAGCGTGAGCGGAATCGCCTTGCTGCTGCTGGTGAAGCCCTCGATGCCGATGGAGTCCTTGATCGGCATGAACACCTGGGTATCCATCAGGTATTTCATGAAGTCCTCGCTGCTCAGCTGTCCTTCCTGTGCGGACAGCAGTTTTTCTTCCAGTTCATTACGGGCGTCAAAGGTATCGTGCATTTTCACTGTCCAAAAAACAGGCCCCGCAGTGCGGGGCCCTGGTGGATTGATGGTGCAACCGGCTTACTCGTCGCGCATCACGCCCAGCAAATGCAACAGGCTGATGAACAGGTTGTAGATAGAGAGATACAGGCTGACCGTGGCCAGGATGTAGTTGGTCTCGCCACCGTGAATGATTTCGCTGGTCTGGTACAGGATCATCCCGGACATCAGCAGGATGAACATGGCAGACAACGCGAGCGAGAACACCGGTATTTGCAGGAACAGGTTGGCGACGATCGCGATCAGTGCCACCATCATGCCGACGGCCAGGAACCCGCCGATGAAGCTGAAGTTCTTGCGCGTGGTCAGCACATAGCCGGACAGGCCCAGGAAGATCAGGCCGGTTCCACCCATGGCCGTCATGACCAGTTGTCCGCCATTGGGCAGTGCCAGGTACATGCTCAGCACCGGACCGAGGCCAAAGCCGAGCAGGCCGGTGACCAGGAAAGTAACCCACAGGCCCTTGCTGGAGTTCGCCACCCGCGGCATGACGAACCAGAGCAGCCCCAGCGCTACTATGCTGCTGATCATCGATGCACCGTAAGGCACACCTACGGCCATCGAAACACCCGCCATCAGCGCGCTGAACAGCAACGTCAAAGACAGTAGCGCATAGGTATTGCGCAGCACCTTGTGAGTGGACAGCAACGATGGTTCGGAACGAAGTACGGTTTTTTCAATCATGCTCATGGAATATAAAACCTCCTGGTTAGCAGAAACAGGCCAGCAATATTGAGATATTGCTCTAGTTACTCTTTGAGTGGGACAGACAAATACCCGACTGGTTCACTAGGATAAACACCCTGGACCGAAACGGCAACTTGTAAAACCCGCATCAGAGTCGGCTTTTTACTGGTCAAGCAGGGAGCCGTTCCGGTATTCTTGCGCACCAACAAGTTAGCGCACGGCAACGCTGATAAAGGCCATTATTCCGGCGATTGCCGAAATCCAGCCTGAGGCGAGGGGACCAGCGCGCTGCCAGTGCAAGCCCAAACCCAGCCTGGCGCACTGATAACAAGTTCATGGAGAGGTGGCTGAGCGGTCGAAAGCGGCGGTCTTGAAAACCGTTGAAGGGCGACCTTCCCAGGGTTCGAATCCCTGCCTCTCCGCCAATTTAACAGCTGCCGCCGTTCGCAGTTTCTCCAATCCCACACTGAGCTTCGCTACCTGATGGAATCGATCGAACAAAAAGCCAGGCCTGATGCTGAAGTAAATGACGCGGGTCCTCTATACCCTGCAAGGCGACTGCCTTGCAGGGGCTGCACAGCGGACTGCGGACTGTACGAGACCTGCGATGGCAGGCCCTGGCGAATGAATATATCCACTTCCCCGGCAGACTCGGGTAAGTCCCGTTGAAAACCCAGGGGAATGGACCCTGGGCCGTTGCAGTGTAATTTACTCGGGAAGTGATGCTGAATGGCTACCACTACCAGCAGCTTTCCGGAGATAGCGGTTCGGGCGCGACGCTCGGTGACTTCAAGGGCCGGGTCACCGCCATTGGCCCGGGTTTGTCAGGATCCTTCCAGGCTGGCCCGGTACCTGTCGCGGTGAGCCTGCGCTATTTTCGCGAGTTCATGTGCATAACCGTCTCGAAGGCGACAGTGGCTGGCTGACGGTTTCCATACCGCTCTGGGTGCCCGGCCAGTAGGAGCGCAGGTATGCGCGAACCGCATCGTTCGACATCTTCGCGGACAGCGTCCGCTCCTGCGGCATTCCGCAGGGCGCGCCTTCGATCCGGCAAGGGTAATTGTAGGAGCGCTTATCAAGCGCGAACGATCACCGCACGTACCCAATCGCGGTCGATGTCCGCTCCTTGTATCTCTCTCGATACGCTGCTTAGCTAGCAGTGTATCAGGGAATGTGAGGAGCTTGATCCGCTCCTGAGGCCATGAGCCTGTCCTGTAGATGAAGCCTCACATTCCAAACTTCTCAATATACTGAATGGTATCCAAGTCCTTCCTGGCGCGAATGAGGCTGCATGGACAAGGTAAAAAGCCAAAATGGCGGCATTGGGCGCGGCCATGCGCAAACTGGTACAGATCTGTTTTGGTGTATTGAAGCACCAGACATCCTATCTGCCTCAAACGACATAAACACCGCTTGAGCAGACCTGAAGGAGATGGTATCTACAGGCGCGTCGATTATTTTGTCTGCCCGCGGCGTGGCTGAAGGATGTTTGAATCTTAGAACGCGGCCACGCGGGAGAAAATCCAGAAGGCAGACACGCTGCCGATCGCGTACGCCGTCGCGCGCGGCAGCCATATCCTGCCAGCGAATATCCGTCAGGGCGGATGGCGTTGTGCCATGACCGGGGAGCCGCAACCCGACCACCCAGGCCCCTTTCCGGTGCAGGTGAGCTGCAAGGTTTCGCAGACTGTAGGGTGAGTCAGACAGGCCGTGCAAGAGGAGCACCCCGGCGACCGGGTTGTCGGCCCTGGATTCATAGGTGCGGTTCCAGTTTTCCGGCCAGCGACCGGGATCGGACAGGCTGCCGGGCGTGAAGCGGTTGATAATCGATTGCCGATCTGACGGAACTTTATCGACGATCTGTTGTTGCAGTTCCCTGAACAGGCGATCTTCGGCCTGCCGGTACTCATCGAATGTATGCACATGGTCTTGCGCACTGAACTCGCTATTGAGAACCCGGGTGTGCCAGATTTCCAGGTCAGGCTTGTTGTTGACGTACAGAACAAAGGATACGAGAAACGCAATGGCGGCTCCCAGCACGCCATAGGAAGCGAGAGCGAGTAGTTTCTTGGGCGCTGCTGACATAAAGGCATGGTCTCCGGTGCAAGCTTTATCTGCTGGGTCGGTCCATTGTACGGAACTGCCACTTGCGTACCGGCAAGGCGGGGGAGGGTGCGCTGGTCCTGCCAGGTCATGCTTCCGCGAGAATAGTCATTCCCCGAATTCCTGTGAGTAGCCGGATAGCAGCAGCTCCAGTCTTTCTCATTTTTCAATCGTACATCAGTGCCCATCAAGCGACATTGCCCAGCTGGCCATGCAGGGCGGCCACGAAAAACCGGTTATTCACCTGCTGGTGGCTTACTTTCTCTGCCAGTTAGAACACGATATTGCGCGATCTGGTGTTGTGGTCTACTTTTATTTAAGAAGCACCGGATATACAAACAAGAACACTGAAGAACAAGACTTGTTGTTTCATACAAATCGGCGGCACCGGCATGTTTAAGCTGCGACGATGGTTATCACGGGTACCTATCATCCTGCTTCTGGCAGGGAGTTTATTTACACTGGACAAAGTAGACGCCGAGGATAATACAACAGGCACTTGGTACGGGAAGCGCATCGCCACGGCTGACGCGAGTACCTACAAGCTGTATTGTATCGCCGTCCTGCAGGGCGATATCGAGGCGGCTTACCACCTGGGATGGATGCGCTACAGCGGCCAGGAGGTGCCGGCAGACAATGCCCTGGCAGTAGGCTGGTTTCAGCTGGCCGCGAAGCATGGAGACCCCCATTCGCAGCGCATTCTCGACGACCTTTTGCCCAGCGTACAACCGGCGGAAGATGCCGGCTGTCCCCTGCGACACGGGAAACCGAACCGCGCAACAATTGAGGCCTGGATCAACGTACTGGCCCCCAGCTACGGACTTGATGCGAACCTGCTGCTTGCGGTCGTCGATGTGGAGTCCCGCTTCAATCCGCTTGCCCGTTCTCCGAAGAACGCCCGCGGCCTGATGCAGTTAACACCTGCGACTGCCAGGCGCTTCGAGGTCAGTGATATATGGGATCCATTTGAAAACCTGAGGGGTGGCATGGCGTATCTGCGCTGGCTGATGGATCTTTACGAGGGTGATCTCGATCTGTCGCTCGCCGCCTACAATGCCGGAGAGCATGCTGTGAACCACTATGGCGGTATCCCGCCGTACCGGGAAACACGTAACTACGTAACAACCGTCAGCCGCATCTATAACCGGGCCATTCAGTAGTGCGCCGGTGTCGCGGCAAGGCCCCTGCTGAACGGGTCGACTCGTATTCCTTCGTTGCGTAAAAATAGCAATCCTCTCCCAGCCAGTTCACCAGATTTAACAAAATACCCCACCGGGCCTTGCCTGTTTGTCCTGTCAGTCATATCCACCCTGTCGGTTAAATTTCGCCCTCGAGTTGATCAACATCAATACCTCAGTTCTCGCCATGGCCTTAAATAACCAGCATATCCTGTTGTATTATTGTCATATTTACAGAACCACCGTCATCACTTTCCAATGCTGGAACAACCACATCCGGTCATCACCCCCCGACTCGGGCGCCTGCTCAATGCGGTTTTCCTGCTGTTTGCACTGATGGCGGCGAATTCGGTCTACCTGCTTGCCATTACCGTGGCGGAATCGGTGAGTAATTCGCTGTACCAGGACTACACCTACCTGCTGATGTTCCTGGCGCACCTGGTACTGGGTTTGTTGCTCACGCTGCCATTCATCCTGTTTGTGCTGGGACATATGCCGCGTGCACTCAGGCGCACCAATCGGGATGCCATCCGTGCCGGTCTCGCCCTGCTGGGCAGTGCACTGCTGTTATTGTTTTCCGGCCTGTTGCTGACGCGCTTCGGTTTCCTTGAACTCAACGATCCGGCAATCCGGAACGCCCTCTACTGGCTGCATGTGATCAGCCCGCTGGTCGTGGCCTGGCTGTTTGTGCTGCATCGCCTGGCCGGGCCACCCGTTCAGTGGCGCAAGGGATTGCGCTGGTCACTGGTCGCCATACTGTTTGCTGGTGTAATGGCGGTACTGGATGCCGGCGTCTTGCGCCCCGGGGCACCGCTGGAAATAACTACACTGCAACCTTCACTGGCCAGTATCAGGGGTGACCGGATGATCCCCGCACAACACCTGATGACCGACACGGAATGTGCCGGGTGTCATGCCGACATTGCGCAGTCGCATGAATACAGTATGCATCGTTTCAGCTCGCTGAATAATCCGGCCTACAGCTTCAGCGTGAAGGAATCCCGCCGGGTAGCGCTGGCACGTGACGGCAATGTGAAAGCCACGCGGTTTTGCGCTGCGTGCCATGACCCGGTGCCACTGTTCAGCGGCCGTTTCGACGACCCGGACTTTGATCTTGCCGGGGACCCGAGCGGACAGGCCGGCATTACCTGCGTCAGCTGTCACGCCATTTCCGGCATCAACAGTACCCGTGGCAACGGGGATTACACCATAACAGATCCGCCGCAATACCCGTTCGCGGGCAGCACTTCCGGTTTACTGAAAGAGCTGAATCACCTGCTGATCAGGGCCAAGCCCGCGTATCACAAGAAAACCCTGTTGAAACCGTTCCATCGCAGCGCGGAATTCTGTTCTGCCTGCCACAAGGTCAGCCTGCCCGTGGCGGTCAACCATTACCGCTGGCTGCGTGGCCAGGACCATTACGACAGTTTCCTGCAAAGCGGCATATCCGGTCATCGTGTCGACAGCTTCTATTACCCGCCCCGGGCCATCGAGCGCTGCAGCGTCTGTCACATGCCACTGTCCACATCCGACGATCCGGCGGCGCGTGACTTCGATGACAGCGGCAAGCGCAGCGTGCATCGCCACCGCTTTGCCGCCGCCAATACCGGCGTTGCAAAACTGCTCGGATTACCGGACGAGGTAATTGCAGAGCAGCAAAAACGCTTAACCGAGGTGACCCGCATTGACATTTTCGGCATCAAGGAAGACGACCGCATCGACGGACAGCTGCATGCGCCGCTGCGCCCGGTGTTGCCGACACTGCAACCCGGGCACCGTTACCTGGTCGAGCTGGTCATCCGTACTACCGGCGTTGGACATCACCTCACCGAGGGAACTGCGGACTCCAACCAGCTATGGGTGGAACTCACCGCATCCGGGCAGCAGCGGAATATCGGTAACAGCGGTGGCATGGACTCCGCTGGCGCAGTGGACCCGTGGTCCTATTTCGTCAACGCCTATGTACTCGACCGCAACGGCGAACGCATCGACCGGCGCAACGCCCAGGACGTGTTTGTCGCTCTCTACAACCACCAGATCCCGCCGGGGGCGGCCGCTGTCGTCCACTATCTGCTCGAGGTGCCGGAAGACGCCGGTGATCACATTACCCTGGCTGCGCGCCTGAACTATCGCAAGTTTGACAGCGCTTACCTGCGCTATATCGAAGCGGAGCACTTCACGTGTAACGATCTGCCGGTCACGGTCATGGCCAGCGACCAGCTTACGCTGCCGGTATCCCGTGCGCCTCCCCAGCCGGTCGTACCAGCCTCATCGGTCAGTAGCGCGGAGCGCTGGAACGATTACGGTATCGGGCTGTTGCGCGAGGGTAGTGAACTGCGCCAGGCGGCCCAGGCGTTTCAACAGGTCGAACAGCTGGGGCGTGGAGACGGCGCACTCAACCTGGCACGCGTCTATTACCGCACCGGGCAGCTGACCGAGGCCGCCGCTGCACTGGCGCGCGCCGGCCACGCAGACACGCCCGCCATGCCCTGGACCATCGCCTGGTACAGTGCGCTTATTGACCGTCAGAACGGCCATCTCGATGCAGCCATCGCAACCCTGGAAGCGATCGTCAATACACGCTTCGCTGCGGCGCAGCAACGCGGTTTCGATTTTTCTCGTGACGTCCAGGTGCTCAACGAGCTCGGCCGCAGTCGCTATGAACGCGCGCGGCAAATGCGCGGGGCAGGGCAGCAAGAGGAACGAAAGGAGTCACTGGCACGTGCACGGCAGGCGTTCGAGCGGACGCTTGCCATCGACCCGGAGGATGCCAGCGCACATTTCAATCTGTCACTGGTGTACGCAGAGCTGGGAGACAGTGCGCTGGCAGAACAGCACCGGGCCCTGCATCAGCAGTATCGAACCGACGATACGGCCATTGAACAGGCCGTGACGCGCCATCGCGCGCACAACCCGGCTGCCGATCACGCTGCGGCCGAACTGGTCATCTATCCACTCACACGTACCGACAATTCCTATCTTGCGCCCGGACATATACCGCCGGTTTGCCACGGAGCAGCTTCATGAACAATAACCACGGCACTGACCACCACGACAGCGTGATCCGGCGCGCCTTCTACCGCTCGCTTGTCGCTATCGGAGTCCTGCTGCTTATTGCCGGTAGCATTGCCTGGTTATTGCGCCACGAACAGCCAGACACCCCCGTGGATACTGCCCGGATCGCTGCGCCAATTCTGCAAGAGAGTCCGGCCGAACCATCACCAGCCGTGGTCACCTTCACAGACATCAGCACGGCGGCCGGCATCGATTTCGTGCACACCAGCGGATCCTACGGAGAAAAGCTCATGCCGGAAGCGATGGGCAGCGGCGTTGCCTTTCTGGATTATGATAACGACGGCGACCAGGACCTGCTGCTGGTCAACTCGGACTGGTTCCCCGGTCATGCGCGAGGGCAGGAGGCACTGCCGGCGCTGTACCGTAATGATGGCAATGGTAAATTCACCGACGTCACGCGCGCTGCAGGACTGGCGTTTCACTGCTTCGGCATGGGCATCGCGGCAGGCGACTATGATAACGACGGGTGGACAGACCTGTATTTCACGGCACTGGGCAGCAATCACCTGTTCCGCAACCGGCAGGGCAGGTTTACCGAAGTGACCGCAGCCAGTCGCACCGGCGGACCGGCCGAGGAATGGAGCACGGCAGCGGCATTCCTCGATATCGACCTGGACGGAGACCTCGACCTGTTCGTCGGCAACTACATCGAATGGTCGCGTGAAACCGACCTGAAAATCGATTTCCGTGTTACCGGCCTTGGCCGGGCCATCGGCGCACCCAACCATTTTTTCGGCACCTCCAATCGTATGTATCGGAATGACGGTGACGGCACCTTTACCGACATCTCCGCATCCTCCGGCATCGTGGTGCACAACAGCAGCGGCGTCAGCGAAACCGGCAAGGCGCTGGCGGTTGCACCGGTCGACTACGACCACGATGGCCTGACGGACCTGTTTGTCGCCAACGACACCACCCGCAACTTCCTCTATCACAACCTCGGTAACGGGAAGTTCGAGGAAATCGGTGTCATGGAAGGTATTGCCTATGATCGCAACGGCAAATCCACCGGCGCCATGGGCATCGACAGTGCCTGGTTCCGCAACGACCGGGATCTCGGCCTCGGCATCGGCAACTTCGCCAATGAAATGAGTTCGCTGTACGTCACCACGGACGGCCATGCACCGTTCGCCGACGAGGCAGTACTCGAGGGTTTCGGTCCTGCCTCACGACTGGCGCTGACCTTCGGGCTGTTTTTCTTCGACTACGATCTGGATGGCCGGCTCGACCTGTTCCAGGCCAATGGCCACCTCGAAACAGAAATCAATCTGGTGCAACCCAGCCAGACCTACGCCCAGCCGGCACAACTGTTCTGGAACTGTGGCGCTGCCTGCCGCAGTCGCTTCCGGCTGGTCGGGAATCCCGGTGATCTCGCCCAGCCCATGGTCGGGCGTGGCGCCGCATTCGCGGATATCGATGGCGACGGCGACCTGGATATAGCCATCGCCCAGAACAACCGTCGTGCCGTGCTGCTGCGCAATGACCTGCCGCCGGGCAATCACTGGCTGCGGGTGCAACTGGAGGGACAGCAGTCCAACCGCAACGCCATCGGGGCGGAACTGGAACTGGTCGCGGGTGGCGTCACGCAGCGACGCCAGGTCATGCCAACGCGCAGTTACCTGTCCCAGGTCGAGTTGCCGGTTACCTTTGGTCTCGGCAGTAATGATCGCATCGAATCGCTGCAGATACGCTGGCCCGGCGGCCAGACCCAGACGGTCGCCGTGGACCAGGTCGATACGCTGCTGCATGTCCGGCAGGATTCCGCTTCGGACACAGGACAGGCCAACCCCAAATGAAGCGCGCCCTGCATCACTTGAAGCAAGGGTTCCTTGTCCCGCAGGGAGTAATGGCTACGCGTGCAGCCATACTGTGCAGCATGGCAGTGACGGTCATCGGCTTGCTGATCTGCCTGGCGCGCCCGGCCTGTGCCGATGCGCTGTCCGGGCTGCCGACGCCGCTGGCGCAGCGACTCGAACCGGTGGCGGAGATCAGCCTCGACACCCTCGACCAGGACGGCCGGGAGCAACTCGCTGCAGCGCGGGGACGCGTGGCCAGTGCCATCGTTGCGCAGGCGTCTGACCAGGAACTGGCTGACAGCTACGGCGAACTGGGTGCCCTGTACCAGGTACATTTTGTCTATCGACTCGCTGGCACCTGTTATGACAATGCCATGCGGCTGGCGCCGGGTGAATTCCGCTGGGTCTATTATGCAGCGTACCTCGCCGCCAGCACCGGGCAACTCGAACAGGCGGTGGCCGGATATGCAAAGGCCAGGCAGATACGCCCCGGCTACCTGGCCCTGACACTGCGGCTGGCCGATGCCTGGCGTGACCTCAATCAAACCGACAAGGCCATGGAGGCCTACCAGTCAGTCGTCAACAGCAAGGGGCTGGAAGCGGCGGCGCATTACGGACTGGGACAAATCGCGCTGCTGCAGCGCGAGTATGCCAATGCGATCGGGCATTTCGAAACGGCCCTTGCCATCCAGCCGGAGGCCAGCCGTGTGCACTATTCCCTGGCACAGGCACTGCGCGCCAGCGGCGACCGCGACGGGGCAGAACAGCAGTTCGCACGGATGGGCGACACCTTGCCGGTCTTCACCGACCCGCAGATCGAAAGCCTGCTGGCGCTGAAACGTGGCTCGCATGTGTATTTTATCGCCGCGATGCGGGCTTACCGCAAACAGGACTTTGCTGCCGCACGTGACGCCTTCGCCGAGGGTCTGGCGCGTGAACCGGACAACGTCAATGCACATATCAGCCATGCCCGTGCGCTCTACCTGACCGGCGACAAAACACAGGCACGGCAGGAACTGGAATCGACACTGGCCGGCAAACCACCGACCCATGCCCTGGGCTGGTTCCTGCTTGGGATACTGGCAGAGGAAGCAGGGGACATCGATACGGCCATGCAGGACTACCAGACCGCATTACGTGCTGAACCTGAGCATGCCGGTGCACATTTTTATCTCGGCAATGCCAGCTATCGTCGCGGCCAGTATGAAGCTGCAGCGGCACACTATGCCAGCAGCGCCGCGGCGGCGCCGGAAAACCTCGCTGTCTACCTGCCCTATACGGGCGTTCTGTTGCACTCCGCCAACGGGTTGCAACGCGCCATCGAACTGGTTGCAGGCGCCAGGCAGCGTTTTCCGGAGCAGGAACTGCTCGAGTTTGTGCAAATCCCGTTACTGGCCGGCAGCGGCGACAAGGACAGCATGGAAGCGGCACTGGCGCGCGCACGGCAACGGGTGGAACAGCAATCCACCCCGCCAAACCGGGAACTGCTGGCGCTGGCACTCGCCGCGACGGGTGATTTCGACCAGGCGCAAACGCTTCAGGATGCACTGGTGACAGAGGCGGCCTGGAGCATGCCGGTCGAGACCGGACGCTTGAGCAGGGTGCTGGCCGCATACCGTGCCGGCAAGCTGCCTGCACAGGAAGACCTGTTCACCTGGTCCTTACTGCAACCACCGGAAGTGAAGGGGATAAGTGTGTTTCGTGATTATCCGGCGCCCAGACCGTACTAGTGCAACAAAAAGGCGCACCCGCCAGGGGTGCGCCTAGTTACCTCGAACAGACGTTTACTTGGACGTAGTTGAGGTTGCTGGCGCCACTGGCACCACCGGTGCATAGCCATAACCGGGATAACCACCATAGCCATAGCCCGGATAACCACCATAGCCATAGCCCGGGTAACCACCATAGCCATAGCCGGGATAGCCACCCCAGCCATAACCCGGATAACCACCCCAGGGGCCACCATAGTAGTCGTCGTTACCCCACCACGCGCTGGCGGTTCCGGTCGCCAGGGTCGCCGCAGCGGCAATGACAACGGTTGCAATGATAGTGGATGCCTTCTTCACTTTCCTACCCTCCGTATGTAGTGATGCCAAATAATAACCAGTACACATCAGAATTTCGCTGGTTTCAGTGCACAGTGTATAAACCACGGCCGGCAACGACCAGTACCCGAATCCAGTTACGCGAGCAATTTATCCAGTTTTTTGACACAGATCAATTTCCGCCCGGCACGGTCCCGTGCCTACAGTGGAATTCCTGCCGCAGCACACAGTTCCAGCAAACGCACCGAATCGCTGGTCACCCGGTTTCCGGACGGCAGGTCCGCGCGCCGCTGCCGGATCCAGGCAATGATGTCCTCCAGCACGGTAGTTGCCTGCAAGTCGCGGGTGAGCATGTGGTAGCCCTGCGGGTACAACACCATGGTGCGTGAATCAGGCGCGTCAGCCAGGAATTCCCGCTGGAAACGGCACATCGCCCCGGGCGGGATGATTTCATCGTGCATGCCGTATAACAACAGTGTGGGTAGTGGAATTTTCGCGCTATGGGAGTAGGCGGCATCCATCAGGTTGGTCAGACCGAAGATCGTATCGATACGCGTGGACTTGATCACCAGCGGGTCGCGTCCCAGCGCGCGCAACATCTCGATGTTGTCAGACGGTGTTATCTCGAGTCCTTCGCCGGTAACGGTTGCAGCAGGAAACAGGTGGGCCGCCGCGCGCAGCGCCATAGACTGCCACCATGGCATGGTTTGCCATCCCCAGATCGCCGGTGCCACCAGAATGGTGCCGGCGACACAGTCCGGCAGTTGCTGCTGCAGCACTTCGATCGCCACGGCTCCGCCCATGCTCTCGCCAAGCAAATACAGCGGCACGCCGGGATAGTGCTCACACAACAACCGTACCATGGTCTGCGCATCCCGCTGTAACTGCACATGACCTGGCCACAGGCCACGTTGCGCGGTTTCACCAAATCCGCGCTGGTCATAAGCCACGGTCAGAATGCCATGCTGTGCAAACAAGCGGGCCGGGTCATGAAAGGCATTACGGTAATCATTGAAGCCGTGCAGGGCCAGCAGTACTGCTTGCACATCGCCAACCGGCTGGTTGATCGACAACGGCAACGAATAGCCATCTGCCATCAGCGCCCGCGCTGGATTCAGCTCCGGCATGCGGGTAGCATCCACTGCAGGATGCTGCAGCCGCGGTTGCATACAGGCTGACTGGTATAACAGCAGCAGGCAGACCAGCAATAGCGCCGACATTATCCGAATCACCATTCCGTATACCTGTTGGTCGTTGGAGAAAACATATGGCAAACGAAGGCTATCATGAACCGGTTAATGAACTCACCGATGCAACCCGAGACATGCATCGCGCCATCACCTCACTCATGGAAGAACTGGAGGCGGTGGACTGGTATAACCAGCGTGTCGATGCCTGCAAGGACCCGGCACTGAAGGCCATTCTGGCGCACAACCGTGACGAGGAGAAGGAACACGCCGCCATGGTGCTGGAGTGGATCCGCCGCCAGGACCCGGTGCTGGACAAGGAACTGAAGGACTACCTGTTTACCGACAAGGAAATCGCGCACGGGTAGGGCAGGCGCGGAACCAGCTGGCGTCTCGCGCCAGGGAGTAAAAAATACGCCACAGAGAACACAGAGAAATGATGTCATTCCCGCGCAGGCGGGAATTCAGTCCGGGGGCATGTACCAGGGTTTGGGCTGGATCCCCGCCTGCGCAGGGACGACGTGTAGTCGATCGGTTGATCTGGCAGACTCTAATATAAACGATCGCTTAACGGCAGGAACCGACCCAACCAGGAAGTTCAGCTGTCGGCAATGCATGTCAGGAAAGTACTGGGAACGGTCGATCCCGGGCCAGACTATGAACGGAGATTTTCGACCCACTGCTGTCTTTCAGGCTCTTGACCTCCAACGACAGGTCTGTCGCGTTAGCGGTCATACGCTTTCAGTTATCTAACTGGTTCTTTCATACATAAGCAGACATTCGTGAATTGTTTAGCCATAAATCGACAAATGCTCGTCAAGAAAGTCTATCAACACTCTAACTCTGCGCGGAAGATTACGATTGAGAGGGTAGAGAGCCGATATTGCAGTTGGTTGTTGATAATCTGGTAACAATAGCTGAAGCGCGCCAGTATCTATATGCATTTTGAACAAGAAGTTGGGGTCAAAACCAATACCTAAACCTTCGAGTGCTGCATTGACCATTAATTGACCATTATTACAGGTTAAGTTTCCCTGCGCCTTCACCATGATTGATTCACCGTTCGGCATGCGAAATGGCCAGCTTTGGCTCACTCTCGACTCACGATAAACCAGACAGTTGTGCTGTGTGAGCTCCTCAGGAAGATTCGGTTTACTGACCCGCGGCAGTGAGAAACGTGAACGTCCAGGTGCCAGCGGGATTACGGTGTGATGACCTGTTACTAGTGTCGATGCCGAACGAGTACCGGGAACTGATTTATACCCTCCAACGATCAGCCTGGCACTGACATACATTTCAGTCGGTGCCGGCGTCAGTAGCGTCCGGTTGACTGCTAGCCTGAACCGGAACACCCCGTCGCAAGGATGCGATCATGCCATTGCCGGTTGCCCGGGAGGCCGGCCCGGGGGATGGTGTTCGCGGCTATCAGCGGCATCGTCCGGAACGGACCCTCCTGTACCAGCTCGTTGCGCAGTACTATCCTGCCTTCGCGGGCCTTATGGCCGCGCAGGGCAGGCCGTTGCCCGACTACGTGCAGCGGGAATTCGAGGACTACCTCAAGTGCGGGCGCCTGGAGCATGGTTTTCTGCGCGTACGCTGCACGTCCTGTTACCAGGAACAGCTGGTAGCCTTCAGCTGCAAGCGCCGGGGTTTTTGTCCGAGCTGTGGCACCCGGCGCATGGCCGACGACTGCAGGGATGCAGGAGGTAGAGCAATGCAGGAGCAATTGCCGAGAGTGCGGCCCTGCTGGTTGACGATATCCTGCCCGAGGCCCCGGTTCGCCAGTGGGTACTGAGCTTTCCGTACGCCTTGCGCTTTTTGTTCGCGACCCGCCCGGCGGTGATGGGTCGGGTACTGGGGATCGTCTAC
>CAJQOV010000130.1 GCA_905480065.1 uncultured Gammaproteobacteria bacterium
CCCAGCAACAGCAGCATGACCACGTTGCGCAGTATCCGCGTGGAGGGAAGTCGCAGCAACCGCGCCGGCCGGGTGGCGAGTCGGCTGACGGTCAGCGGCGGCAGATCTCCGGCCTGCACATTATAGGTGCGCACCAGTTCATCTTCCGCCAGCCCGACCAGTCGTGCATAACTGCGCAGGTAGCCCTTGACGAAAATCGGCGCCGGCAGTGCCGCCTGGTTATCACTCTCCAGCGCGCGGATGATCGCCACATCCAGCTTCAGCTCGGCTGCGACTTTTTCGATATCGAGCTGGCGCGCCTTGCGTGCGGCTACAAGTTGCGCACCAATCGACTGGCTGCCGCCCGACCCGGTGGCTGACAACGCCTCAGTTTCCGGATCGACGCTCATGCTCCCACTCCTGCAACAACTTTGCCTGCTCGCTGTCGGGGAACCTGCTTCTCAGCTGCAGCGAATAATTCCCCCACGCCTGGTTATCACCGAGCGCGTACTCGGTCCGTATGGCAAGCCACAGGCTCTCCGGTGTCTGATTTTCGGACTCCTGGTAGCGCTGCAGCCAGGCACGTGTACGAAGATAATCCTGTCCCGCATAACTCAGTAGCGCCATCTGGTAAAGTGCCGGACCGAATTTGGGGTTCTTGTCGAGCGACAGCCGGTAATACTTCTCTGCAGCCGCGGCGTCGGGTACGCCGGCCATGCACAAACCGGCATTGAACAGCGGCAGTTCCGGTGTCTTGTAGAAGCGATTGTTCGCCGCAATCAGGAATTGCTGTTCCGCCTCCTGGTAACGTCCGTTGCTGCACAGGAATTGCCCGTAATTGCTGTGCCCGTCCGAGTTGTCGGGATTGAGCTTCAGGCCGTGCAGATAATGCTTCTCTGCCAGCCCCTTGTCACCAACCTGCGCATACAGGATGGCAATGACATCATGCGCCACGGCGTAATCCGGCTCCGCCTCGATCGCCTTCTGCAGCTTTTCCAGTGCCATTTCGTAGTTTTTGTCACGCAGGTATTCGATACCCAGCTGGGTATTGGCACGTGCCGCTACCGCGGCTTTCTTGTCCTTGTCTTCCAGAGTCGGGTTGCTCGAACAGGCGCCGAGCAGGGTAACGCTGGCCAGAATACAGGCGTATACAACAGTTGATTTCATACGGGAGACACCTTGTTTGCCGATTGACTCCGCTCACGACGCCGCGTGCGGTCCTGAAACTGTCCGGCCAGCTGACCACAGGCCGCGTCGATATCGTCC
This sequence comes from uncultured Gammaproteobacteria bacterium, assembly GCA_905480065.1. Lineage (GTDB taxonomy): Bacteria > Pseudomonadota > Gammaproteobacteria > UBA9214 > UBA9214 > UBA9214. Next base: position 1,246 of record CAJQOV010000130.1, read on the forward strand.
CCGCGCGTCTTGCGGGTGATGGTCACAATTCCGGCCTGGTTGAGGATCTCGAAAAAACGGTGAATGCGGTTGTTGGAGCTGCGCAGATAACGCGTCTGCGGAAACGGGTTGAACGGAATCAGGTTGATCTTGGCCGGCACGCCGGACAGGCATTGCACCAGCTCGCGCGCGTGCTGGTCACTGTCGTTGACCCCGGCCAGCATGACGTACTCGAAAGTCACCCGCCGGCGCCCCTCTCCCACGTATTCCCTGCAGGTATCCAGCAACTCGCGAATCGGGTATTTACGGTTCAGCGGCACCAGCTCATTGCGCAACGCGTCATTCGGCGCATGCAGTGATACCGCCAGGCTCACATCGCAGTCCTCGCGCAGCTGCCGGATCATCGGCACCACGCCGGCCGTGCTCAGGGTAATCCGGCGTTTGGACAAGCCGTAACCGAAATCATCGAGCATCAGGCGCATGGCGCGCACCACGTTGTCGTAATTCAGCAGCGGCTCGCCCATGCCCATCATCACCACGTTCGAGATGATGCGTTCACCTTCACCACGCTGACCAAGCAGATGTGCCGCCATCCACAACTGGGCAATGATCTCGCCGCTCGTCAGGTTGCGGTTGAAACCCTGCTGGGCAGTAGAACAGAAACTGCAATTGAGTGCGCATCCAACCTGGGAGGACACGCACAGGGTGCCGCGATCCGCCTCGGGTATGAATACCGTTTCGATGCAGTTGCCATCCGCCAGCCGGAACAGCCATTTGCGCGAGCCATCGTCGGACAGGCTGTCGGCAGCGACTTCCGGCAGGCGGATTTCCGCCAGTTGCTGCAGGCGCGTCTGCAGTGCCTTGCTGATATTGGTCATGGCCGCAAAATCCGCCACCCCGTGTCCGTACACCCACTTCATGAGCTGCGTGGCACGAAACGGCTTTTCCCCATGCGCGCTGAAAAACGTCTCCAGACCGGCGCGGTCGAGGTCAAGCAGATTGGTTCTGGCGGTATCGGTCATGCGCGGTTCGACCCGTATCGGGCTAGCGGGTTCGCTCGCAAACCCCTGCACTGAAGAAAAAGGCGATTTCCTGGGCCGCGGTTTCCGCGGCGTCTGAACCATGTACGGCATTCTCGTCCACGGTCTTGGCAAAATCAGCACGGATCGTGCCGGGTGCGGCATCGGCCGGATTGGTGGCCCCCATCAGCTCGCGGTTCTTCTTGATGGCATTTTCGCCTTCCAGAACCTGTACCACTACCGGGCCGGAGGTCATGAACTCGACCAGGTCCTTGTAGAATGGACGCTCCTTGTGGACAGCGTAGAACCCCTCGGCCTGCGCCCTGGTCAGGTGCAGCATCTTCATCGCCACGATACGCAGGCCGTTTTTCTCAAAACGGCTGATGATCTCGCCAATCACATTCTTGGCCACCGCGTCAGGTTTGATAATCGAAAAGGTCCGTTCAATTGCCATGCCACACTCCAATTTAACTCCGGAAAACAAGAAACCCGCCAAAAAACGGGAGCTTAGTGAATAAATTCAAGCGGGTAGTTTAAGCGCAAGGCGGCGCGCAAGCAATGATAGCGGGGCAATAATCATCGCCTGCAGGAATGGATTGGCTTCAGCCCGGAAGGTGCCAGCCACAGGGGACACGGAGGACACAGCGATGACAAATCCGGGAAACCACCGGACAGCACTTCTTGAACCGGTGTCAACCTGTGCAGGCGTCCGGCTGCAAACGACAGGAATCCCCTTCCCCGCTGCCGGAAATGTTCATTCCGGCGCAGCCACAAGCCCTTTTTTACTCTGTGTACCCTGTGCCCTCTGTGGCATATTTTTCGATGTGCCAGGTCAGGAAAAAACGCGATGGGCGGTTTCACCGATCAGCGCCGGGTTGCGCACCACGTGCACGCCCAGTTCCTGCATGACATCCATCTTGGCGTTCGCGGTATCGGACTGACCGGAAATGATGGCCCCGGCATGACCCATGCGGCGCCCTGGTGGTGCCGAGACGCCGGCGATGAACCCTACTACCGGTTTTTTCATATGGTCACGCGCCCAGCGGGCCGCCTCGACCTCCTGCTGACCGCCGATCTCGCCAATCATGATGACCGCATCGGTGTCCGGGTCCTGCTCGAAGGCACGCAGCACGGTGACGAAATCTGTGCCATTGACCGGGTCACCACCGATACCTACCGAGGTCGACTGGCCCATGCCCAGCGCCGACATCTGCTGGACGGCCTCGTAATTGAGCGTACCGGAGCGCGACACCACACCGATGCGTCCCGGCGTGTAGATGTGCGCGGGCATGATGCCGACCTTGCAGGCCGCCGGGGTGATGATGCCCGGCGTATTCGGCCCGATGATGACGGTATTGTGATCCCTGGCATAGCGCTTGACCTGCACCATATCCTGTACCGGGACGCCGTCGGCAATCACCACGACCACACCGATACCCGCCTCGATCGCTTCCATGATGGCATCAGCGGCAAATGGCGGCGGCACGAAAATGCCGGACACGTCGGCACCGGTCTGCTCGACCGCCTGGTGCACGGTATCGAATACCGGCAGGCCGAGGTGCTCCTGCCCACCCTTGCCCGGCGTTACGCCACCGACCATGGTGGTACCGTTTTTCATCGCCTCTTCGGCATGAAAGGTCGCATGCTGCCCGGTGAAACCCTGGATAATGACGCGTGAATGCTTGTGTACGAATACGCTCATGAGGACGCTCCCAGTGTAGCCATGACCCTGGTGGCGGCATCATCGAGGTTGTCCGCCATGATAAACGGGAAGCCGGACTGCTCCAGTATCGGCGCACCCAGTTCGACATTGGTGCCAGCCAGGCGCACCACGATCGGCACATCGATGTTCAGGTCGCGCATCGCCTGCACCAGGCCTTCCGCAATCCAGTCACAACGATTGATACCGGCAAAGATGTTGACCAGGATGATCCTGACATTCGGGTCGGCAAGCACGATACGAAACGCATTGCCGACCTTTTCCGGGGAAGCGCCACCACCGACATCCAGAAAGTTGGCCGGCTTGCCGTTGTGGAAACTGATGGCATCCATGGTCGCCATGGCGAGTCCCGCGCCATTCACAATACAGCCGACGTTACCATCCAGCGCAATATAATTCAGGCCGTGACCGGTTGCCTCGACCTCTTTCGGATCTTCCTCATCGAAGTCACGCAGTTCGATAATGTCGGGGTGCCGGTACAGGGCATTGCCATCGAACGACATCTTGGCGTCCAGTGCAATCAGCCTGCCGTCATCCACCTCGGCCAGCGGATTGATCTCCACCAGCAGTGCATCCTTGTCGCGAAAGCAGCGATACAGGGCCAGCATCAACTTGCTGGCGACCGCGATCTGCTTGCCGCGCAGGCCGATCTTCGCGGCAATCTTGCGGCACTGGAAACCCATCAGCCCGACGGCGGGGTCAACCGACTCGCGAATGACTTTCTCCGGAGTGTCCCTGGCCACTTCCTCGATATTCATACCGCCGGAGGCCGAGGCAATCACGGTAATACGCTGGCTGGCGCGGTCGATGACCATGCCCAGGTAATATTCCTTTTCGATGTTGCTGGCCTGCTCGACCAGCACGCGCTGCACCAGGCAGCCATCCGCACCGGTCTGCGGCGTCACCAGGTGGGCGCCCAGCATGGCGTTGGTATGCTGACGCACCTCGTCGAGGGAGCTGGCCACCTTCACACCACCGCCCTTGCCACGTCCGCCGGCATGGATCTGCGCCTTGACTACCCAGCGCTCTCCACCCAGGTCTTCGGCAATGGTGGCCGCGTTGTCAACGTTGTGTGCAACACGCCCTTTCGGCACCGGCACACCGTAACTGCGCAATAGTTCCTTGGTCTGGTATTCATGAATATTCACGTGGCTGTCTCCGATTCTTCCCATCGATTCCTGTGTAGGTTAGCTGCGTGCAGAGAGCGATTGCTCGATCTGATCGGCCTTGCTGACCAGTACCTGCGCCTGGCGAATGGATGCGGCATCGATCAGTCGCCCGTCCAGCGACACCGCGCCCTTGCCCTGTTTTGCTGCTTCCTCCATCGCGGTCAGGATGCGGCGTGCGCGATCCACTTCCTTGTCGGTCGGGGTGAACACCTGGTGGGCCAGCTCGATCTGTGACGGGTGAATGGCCCATTTGCCTTCCATGCCGAGCGCCGCCATGCTGCCGGCTGCGGCAAGATAGCCATCCGGATCGTTGAAATCACCGAACGGCCCGTCGATCGGACGCAAGCCATAGGCGCGACAGGCCACCACCAGGCGCGAGGCGGCAAAGTGCCACTGGTCACCCCAGTGCCGTTCGCGCCGCCCCTGCTCGTCCGGGTGTGTCAAGGTGTAATAGTCCGGGTTGGCGCCACCCATGTTGGTGGTGCGCGCCTGGGTGGATGCCGCGTAATCGGCCACCCCGAATACCATCGCCTCCAGACGCTCCGGGCAGGTCTGGGCAATGCTCTCGATATTGGCCATACCCAGGGCAGTTTCGATCAGGATGTGAAGGTTGATCTGCTTGATGCCCCTGGCGGCCTCGATCTGCTCCAGCATGGTCGATACGAACAGGATATCTGCCGGGGTGCCGACCTTGGGAATCAGGATGGTATCCAGTTTGTCGCCGGCCTGCTCGACCACGTCGACAATGTCACGATAGCAATAGTGGGTATCCAGTCCGTTGATGCGTACGGCGACCGAACAATTCGACCAGTCCAGGTCGTTCAGGGCGGCGATAACATTCTTGCGCGCCTGTGCCTTGTCATCCGGAGCCACGGCATCCTCGAGATCCAGAAACACCACGTCGGCGCCGGCGGTCGGGGCCTTCTCCAGCATGCGCGTGTTGCTGCCGGGAACAGCCAGTTCACTTCGGTGCAGACGATTTCTAACGGCCATGACTATCCTCTTAAACTGTCTGGTTGATCTGAATATTCGGAAACAGGGAAACCCGCCCACCTGTCGTGATGGGCGCTATCCAGCGGAAAATACCCGGCAGGAACAAGGCCCGGTAATATACAAGGTTGGCGCAATGATTGGAAACCGCTTTATCGCGTCGCCCGGCTGCAGCATGCCCGCTGCCAGCCGGACTGGCGTGAACTTGAAATGGTTTTCAGCGACTTAGAAGAAGTTGCATGGGCAGATCAGTAACCCGTCCGGCGTGCCGGCAGAACGATTGCCTGGCCGGAATACAACGAGCACAGCTCAGGGGTTCGGTTTGCAGCTACTGGCGTTCCTCGATCCAGGCCATCTGGATGGCCTCGAGGATTTTTTCCCCGCAGTGATCGGGTTCGTCATCGAAATGGTCCAGCTCAAGCACCCATTTGCGCAGATCCACAAAGTTGATACGCAACGGATCGACATCCGGATATAACTCCTCGAGCTCGATAGCGATATCGATGGTGTCTGTCCATTTCAGTGCCATGTTCTGCTCCAGCTACATTGTTGCCACAGAGTACACAGAGTACTCGGAGAAAAATACCAATCTTTGTTACCAGTGCCCCGCAAGCGGATGCTTTCAGGCAGGGGAATTGCCACGTTCAGGCCGCGCTGCAAGCGGCGGCGGAAATCCCGGTCAATGACTCTCCGACACCATATTAATGGTGTATTTCGGTATTTCGACCACCAGGTCTGCCGCGCCGACCACCGTCTGACAACTCAGACGCGAGTCCGGCTCCAGTCCCCATGCCTTGTCGAGCAGGTCGTCCTCATCCTCGGTCGACTCGTTGAGCGAATCGCCGCCCTCGCGAATATACACATGGCAGGTAGTGCAGGCACAGGATTTCTCGCAGGCATGCTCGATTTCGATCCCGTGCTGCAACGCCGCATCACAGATCGTGCTACCCGGCTCGACATCGATCACCGCACCGTCCGGGCAGATTTCCTCGTGGGGCAGAAAAATTATTTGCGGCATAATGACTGGTTCCGTCTGGTATGCGTTGGCATTATTTGCTGAATTCATCAATGGCATGGCCGGCCATGGCCTTGCGGATACTGCTGTTCATGCGCCGTTCCACATAACCGCTGCTGGCCTTCTCCAGCGCCTCGATCGCCCGCTTGATCGCACGATAATCGGTGCCGGCGCGTGCCTCGGCAAGATGGGCGGCGGCCACATCAATCGCGGCGCGTTCATCAACCTCCAGCAACTGCTCGCCATCGCTGGCCATTGCGGCGTGCAGGGCTTCCAGCACCCGGTCCGCCTCCACCTGCTCTTCACGCAGGCGCCGGACGTCCCGGTCCTCGAGCGCATGCGCCATGGAATCCTTCAGCATGGTTTCGATTTCACGGTCGGTCAGCCCGTAGGACGGCTTGATCTCGATGCTGCTCTTCACCCCCTGCGTCTGTTCCTCGGCGGTAACGCTCAACAGGCCGTCGGCATCGACCTGGAAAGCAACCCGTATGCGCGCAGCGCCGGCCACCATGGGCGGGATATCGCGCAGCTCGAAGCGGGCCAGCGAACGGCAGTCATCCACCAGCTCCCGCTCGCCCTGCACCACATGCAGTGACATCGCGGTCTGTCCGTCCTTGAAGGTGGTGAACTCCTGGGCGCGCGCCGTTGGTATCGTGGTGTTGCGGGGAATGATCTTCTCCGTAAGCCCGCCCATGGTTTCCAGACCCAGCGACAGCGGGATGACATCCAGCAACAGCATCTCGTCATCCGGCTTGTTGCCCGCCAGGATGTCGGCCTGGATGGCGGCACCCACCGCAACCACCTTGTCGGGATCGATATCGACCATCGGCTCGGCCTTGAAAAAATCCGCCACCCGTTCACGCACCAGCGGCACACGGGTCGATCCGCCTACCATCACCACGGTCTGCACCTCGTCCACGCGCACCCCGGCATCACGCAGTGCGCGCCGGCACGGCCCCATGCTCTTGTCTACCAGTGGCCGGATCAGTGCGTTGAACGAGTCCCGCGTCAGCACCCCGCTCCATTGCCCGTCGACGCCGTGCGGTATCTGCACCGTGACCTGTTGTTCAGTGGTCAGGGCCTCCTTGGCCTGCCGGGCCAGCTGCATGAGGTGCCGCATGACACTGCGTCCGGCATCGTCACGGATGCCTGCCTGCGCCATGATCCAGCTGGCCACGGCGCGGTCCATGTCATCACCACCGAGAGCGGTATCGCCGGCCGTGGACATCACTTCGAACACACCCTGGTTGAGACGCAGAATGGAAATATCAAACGTCCCGCCGCCCAGGTCGTAAATCGCGATCACACCCTCGGAGCCCTTGTCTAGGCCATACGCCACTGCGGCAGCGGTCGGTTCATTAAGCAGGCGCAGCACGTTCAGGCCAGCCAGACGCCCGGCATCCTTGGTGGCCTGGCGCTGTGCCTCGTCAAAATAGGCCGGCACGGTGATGACCACGCCATCCAGTTCGCCGCCCAGCGTTTGCTCGGCGCGCAGCTTCAGGTTGCGCAGAATCTCGGCGGACACCTCGACCGGGCTGACATCGCCGGCCACGGTATGGAGCAGCGGCATGGCGCTGCTGCCAGTGACGAATTCGTACGGCAGCTCGGTGCCGATATGCCGGATATCGGCAATGCCGCGACCCATCAGGCGCTTCACCGAGGCAATGGTATTGAGCGGATCATTCACGGCGGCAGCCAGCGCAGCATGGCCTACCTGCGCTGCCTGGCCGGCACCATAACGCACCACGGACGGCAGCAGGTGCTCGCCGTCCCTGTCCGGCAGGGTATCGGCCACACCGCTGCGCACACTGGCCACCAGCGAATTGGTGGTACCCAGGTCGATGCCCGCCGCCAGCCGGTGCTGGTGCGGTGCAGTAGCTTGTCCAGGTTCGGAAATTTGTAACAGGGCCATGGGCAGTCAGTTGTTGTCGCAGTAACGTTGCATTGTCAGCTCGGGCCGGCTCATGCCAGCTCGTCTTCGAGGAACATCTCCAGCTCGACCGCCTCATCCTGCAAGCGCCGGTAGAACTGCATCTTCATCAGGAGTTCACCGGCGGCAGCGAGATTACCGGTGCCGGCATCGTCCAGCAAGTCACCGACCTCGCCTTCCAGGCTGCCGAGTTCGGCGCTGATGCGTTGCTGGATTTCACCCAGTGCAGCAAATTTGTCCGGCGCATCACGCACCTCGGCCAGCGCCTCGCGCAATTCCATCTGCTCCATCAGGAAACGCACATCGCGTGTGGTGCGGTGTTCGTCGTTGTGGTCGATGCCCGCCACCAGTTCCAGCAGGTAGCGCCCGCGGCGCAGCGGGTCTTTCAGTGTCTGGTAACCCTCGTTGATCTGCGTGGCCTGTTGCGCGGAGATGCGGCGCTCGGCATCACTGGCATTGACATAGCGGTCGGGATGAACGGCACGCTGCATTTCCCGGTAACGCTCGTCCAGACGCTGCCGGTCTACGCGGAACGATTGCGGCAGGCCAAACAGCTCAAAATGGTTCGGGAAAGACTCCGCAGCCATAACAGGTATTGCATTCCCGGCGTGTCGTCAGCGCGCGGCCGACATCAGACGTTGAAGCTCTCGCCACAACCGCACATGTCCTTGACGTTCGGATTGTTGAACTTGAAACCTTCATTAAGACCTTCGCGCGCGAAATCCAGCTCGGTACCATCGAGGTAGACGAGACTTTTTGGATTAACGATCACCCTTACGCCATGGTCCTCGAACACCACATCGTCATCCTCGATCTGGTCCGCATATT
>CAJQOV010000131.1 GCA_905480065.1 uncultured Gammaproteobacteria bacterium
GTGCATGGCTGGCTGAAGATCGGTGCCGGTGCCGGCGCAATTCGCTCCTCGTTGTACAATATCGGGCGGGTACTGTCGGAACGGTTTGATGAGAATGGTGCTGCCTGGCTGGAAATCCGTATGGCACAGCGCAATATCGACAGGCTGGTACGTGAGTCGAACGGCGCGTGTGAGTTTCATTTGACGCAATCCGTTGGTATGGTAGCGGGTACTGCGCAAGCATCCTGACCGTTTGAACCTGTCGCAGGTGTGCAACATACTGATGCATGCCGCGATTTTGGCTGACTGGAGAAAAACTATGGCCTGGAATGAACCGGGTGGCGGTAACCGTGACCCGTGGGGTGGCAAGGGTGATGATAAGGGTCCACCCGACCTCGATGAAGTAGCGCGCAAGCTGCGCGAACGCATGAACGGCCTGTTCGGCGGCGCCGGCAAGCGCGGTAGCGGCAAGCCGTTTCCGTACCAGCTGGTGCTGGTGCTGGTGCTGGCCGCGTGGGTGATCTCGGGCATCTATATTGTCGAGCCAGCCGAACGTGGCGTGGTGCTGCGCCTGGGCAAGTTTCACACCATCACCACGCCGGGTCCGCACTGGTATATGCGTGGCATCGAAACGCTTGGCATGGTCGATGTCGACCAGCTGCGTACCGTCAGTCACCGCGCCAAGATGCTGACCAAGGACGAGAACATCGTGCAGGTCGAACTGGCCGTGCAGTACCAGGTGAAGGACGCCAGGGAATACCTGTTCCAGGTGCGTGACCCCGACTTTACCCTGCAGGAGGCGACAGAGAGTGCACTGCGCGAGGTCATCGGTGGCATCACCATGGATGATTTTCTCAGTGGCGGTCGTGGCAGCATCGTGCAACAGACCAAGAACCTGACCCAGGAGATGCTCGACAAGTACCGTACCGGGCTGATCCTGACCAGTGTCAACCTGCAGGATCCGCAACCCCCGGAAGAGGTGCAGGGCGCGTTCGAGGACGCCATCAAGGCGCAGGAAGACGAGCAGCGCTACAAGAACCAGGCCGAAGCCTATGCGCTGGATATCCTGCCGCGCGCACGCGGTGATGCTACGCGCCTGCGCGAGGCAGCCAACGCCTACCGGGAGCAGATCGTTGCCAAGGCGGAGGGTGAGGCCAGCCGCTTCACGCAGACGCTGACAGAATATGAAAAGGCCCCGGAAGTGACGCGCAAGCGCATGTACCTCGAGACCATGGAATATGTGCTGTCCAATACCAGCAAGGTCATCATGCAGGTCAAGAGCGGCAATAGCATGACCTATATACCGCTCGACAGGCTGATGCAAAACCGCAGTGACATCAACGCGGGCACCGAGCCCAACAATCCGGGCACCGTAAACCCGGTGCCGGACCTCAAGCAGGACTCACGCCTGCGCAGCAGCTCGCGCAGTGAAGGAGCGAGATAATGGATACCCGCATGTTACTGATACCGGTCGGATTGCTGTTGCTGGTTGGCTTCAGCTCGATCTTCGTGGTGGATGAACGGCAGGTTGCCATCCGCTTCCAGCTGGGTGAAATCGTGCGTTCCGACTACCCGCCGGGGTTGCACTGGAAGGCGCCCTGGCCGGTGAATAACGTACGCAAGTTTGACAAGCGCATCCTCTACCTGGACGCCCGTCCGGAACGCTTTCTGACCCGCGAGAAGAAGAATGTCTCGGTGAGTTTCTTCATCAAGTGGCGCATAGCGGACCCGGCAACTTACTATACCTCGTTCATGGGTGATGAGCGCCAGGCCAGCCTGCGATTGATGCAGATTATCAAGAATGGCCTGCAACTCGAGTTTGATCAGCGCACGATTACCCAGGTGGTGTCCGGCGAACGGCAGCAGATGATGACAAGCCTGACCAAAATCGGGAACAGCGAAGTCAGCCAGTTCGGCATCGAGATCATCGACGTCCGTATCAAGCAGATCGAGTTGCCGGAAGACGTGCGCAACTCGGTGTACCAGCGCATGAATTCCGAGCGCGAGCGGATTGCCAAGGAGCATCGTGCACAGGGTGAAGAGGCTGCCAAGGGCATACGGGCCGTCGCGGAAAAGGAACGTACAGTGATGCTCGCCGTGGCTGCGCGTGATGCGGAGATCTCCCGGGGTGAGGGCGATGCCAGGGCCACTGAAATATACGGCAAGGCCTACGGGAAAAACCAGGAGTTTTACGAATTCTATCGCAGCATGAATGCCTACCGGTCCGCGTTGTCCAGCCAGCAGGACATCCTGGTGCTGGAGCCGGATTCGGATTTCTTCCGCTATTTCGGCAGCGAATCCGGCAAGTAGCACACATGACTTGCAGCGCAGTGACAACCAGCCCGGGCGTATGCCCGGGTGTTGACGGGTAGTGCAGTTGATGTGGACCGACCTGCTGGCCGCGCTGGCGCTGGTGCTGGTCATCGAAGGGATGGTTCCGTTTGCCAATCCGCAATCGTTGCGACGCATGCTGGAGACGCTCGGGCAACTGGACGATCGCTCGTTGCGGATTGCGGGACTGGTCAGCATGGTATGCGGGCTGATCCTGTTGTACATCGTGCGCTAGCATCTGTGGCAGGAAACGATATGAGCAGCAAAGACCAATGGCTGTTGCCGGAAGGTATCGAGGAAGTCCTGCCCCCCGAGGCCTGGCGGCTGGAGCGCGCCCGGCGCGAATTGCTCGACCTGTTCGAGCGCTGGGGATACCAGCTGATCATGCCGCCGTTCATCGAATACCTCGAATCCCTGCTCACCGGCACCGGCAACGACCTGGACCTGCAGACGTTCAAGGTAACGGACCAGTTAAGCGGGCGCATGATGGGCATCCGTGCCGACATGACACCGCAGGCGGCGCGCATCGATGCGCATCCGCTGCATCGGGATGCCCCCAATCGCCTGTGCTACATGGGAACCGTGCTGCAAACGCGTAGCGACGGTTTCGGTGGTTCACGCAGCCCGCTGCAGGTGGGCGCCGAGCTGTTCGGGCATGCGGGTATCGAAAGCGATGTGGAGATCCTGTCGCTGGTGCTGGAAGCGCTGGCCATGCTGGAAATCCGCGATGTCCATGTCAACCTGGGTCATGTCGGTATCTTCCGTGGCCTCGCCCGTGATGCCGGCCTTGCGACGACGCAGGAAAATGAATTGTTCGAAGCCTTGCAGCGCAAGGCCGTGACCGAGATCGATGAGATACTCGATGCAGCGGTGGCCGATGACGGACAGCGTGAACGCCTCGCCGCACTGGCCGCGCTGAATGGCGGCTGGGATGTGCTGTACGGCGCGCGCGAGGCGCTCGACGGCGCCGGGCCGGGCGTGATGCAGGCACTGGAAAACCTGCGTGCCATCGCCGAACGTCTGCAGCAGCGCGTCAGCGACATCCAGCTGGATTTCGATCTGGCCGAGCTGCGTGGCTACAAGTACCAGACCGGCATGGTGTTTGCGGTGTTTGTGCCCGGCAGCGGCCGGGAGATCGCGCGCGGCGGACGCTACGATGCGGTCGGGGAAGTTTTCGGCCGTGCCCGTCCCGCTACCGGCTTCAGTACCGACCTGCGTACCCTGATGGACCTCAGCGAGCGTGACTTTGGGGGCCATCCGGGTGCAATATTCGCACCCGCGATCCATGATGCAACACTTGACCAGCGGGTAATGGACTTGCGTGCACAGGGGGAAACCGTTGTCTGCGGCTTGCCCGGCCAGTCTGGCGGTGCCGCTGAGTCGGGTTGTGATCGCATACTGGACAGGGGTGCCGGAGACTGGGTGGTCAGGCCGGTGTGAGCCGGTGGTTCATTACAGCATCCATTAACCATTACCAGGGAAGTGCTGATTACTTCATTATCTCGCGTCAGTGCGGCGGGCGAGGTGCGGCAATCTGCAGCGATCGCATCAGGCCGCCAGAGATTGCCGCAGTGCTGCGTTCCACGCAATGACGCAATGATCCGCGGTTCCCGAAAACCGTTTCGAACGACAGTGAGCGGGCGTGTTTGTCCGGTGCGACTGCCGGTTCGGCGCTAAACCAGAGAGAACGATATGGGCAAGAACGTGGTAGTCATTGGCACCCAGTGGGGCGATGAAGGCAAGGGCAAGGTCGTTGACCTGCTGACTGACCGGGCAGCCGCCGTGGTGCGTTTCCAGGGCGGGCACAATGCCGGGCATACGCTGGTGATCGATGGCGCCAAGACCGTCCTGCACCTGATTCCATCCGGCATTCTGCGTGACAACGTGCTGTGCCTGATCGGTAACGGTGTGGTGCTGTCACCGACCGCCCTGCTGGAAGAGCTCGATATGCTGGAAGCGGCGGGTGTGCCGGCACGTGCACGCCTGAAGATCAGCGAATCCTGCCCGTTGATCCTGCCGTACCATATCGCGCTGGACCAGGCGCGCGAGCTGGCGCGGGGCAAGAAGGCGATCGGCACCACCGGCCGCGGTATCGGTCCGGCCTACGAAGACAAGGTCTCGCGGCGCGGACTGCGACTCGGCGAGCTGCTCGATCCGGGCCACTTTACCGAGCGCCTGCGCGAGGTGATGGAATATCACAACCATGCGCTGGTGCATTATTTCAAGGTTCAGGCGGTGGACTATCAACAGGTGCTGGACGAGGCGCTGGCGCAGGGTGAAAAGATCGCCCCGATGGTGGATGACATCCCCGGGTTGTTACACCGCATGCGCAAGGCGGGTGACAACATCATGTTCGAGGGCGCGCAGGGTGCGTTGCTGGATATCGATCACGGTACCTATCCGTATGTAACCTCGTCCACCACCACCGCCGGTGGTGCAGCCAGCGGCAGTGGTGTGGGACCGCGCCACCTCGATTACGTGCTGGGCATCGTCAAGGCCTACACCACGCGCGTCGGTGCCGGCCCGTTTCCTACCGAGCTGTTTGATGCCGATGGCGACTACCTGGGCGAGAAGGGCCATGAATTCGGCGCTACCACCGGCCGCAAGCGACGCTGTGGCTGGCTTGACACGGTTGCACTGAAGCGGTCACTGGAAATCAACAGCGTATCCGGCATGTGCATCACCAAGCTGGATGTGCTGGACGGACTGCAGCAGCTGAAAATCTGTGTTGCCTACCGGCTCCACGGCAGGCGCATCGAGGTGCCGCCGGTGGGTGCCGACCTGCTCGAGCAATGTGAACCTGAATACATCGAGCTGCCGGGCTGGCAGGAGTCCACGGCAGGTGCAAAAAGTCTCAGCGCGTTACCGGCCAATGCACAGGCGTACCTGCGCAAGGTTGAAGAGTTGTGCGAGACGTCGATTGCCATCGTTTCCACCGGCCCGGATCGCACCGAGACACTGATCCTGGACAACCCGTTCGGCTAGCGTTCCCCGCGCGATTCCCGCCGGCTTGCGTCAACCTGGTTGTCGCGAGCCCTTGTTGCCCGGTTCAGAATCCGTACAGGGCGGGCAACAGCCAGCTTAATACCAGCCACATGATCAGGGTCAGGGGCAGACCGATGCGCACAAAATCACCGAACCGGTAACCGCCCGCATTCATTACCAGCAGATTGGTCTTGTATGCCATGGGCGTGGCGTAGCTCATGTTTGCGCCGAACAGCACGGCCAGCACGAATGCCTCCGGCGGCAGTCCCAGACCGTGGGCGATCGAGATCGCGACCGGTGTGCCGATCACGGCGGCGGCGTTGTTGGAAATGATGTTGGTCAGCAGCGCCATCAGCAGTATCAGGCCACTCAGGATGAACGCCGGCGCCAGGCCGTCGGTCAGCGCGAGGTAGAGTTCCGCCAGCCAGCTGGTTGCACCGGTCCGGGTCAGCGCCATGCCCAGCGCCAGGCTAACCACCACGATCAGGATTACCGAACTGCTCAAGGCATTGCTGACATCGCGCCATGCCAGGCCACCCAGCAACAGCATGAGCAGGGCGCCAGCCATGGCACTGATTGCGATGGGCAGCAACCCCAGCGCAGCGCTGCCGATGACCAGAGCGACAATCAGCAACGCCACCGGGGCCCTGGCCGTGGAGGGCAGGTCGGCGGTAGCGTCCAGTACCAGCAGCTCGCCGGAACGCTTGAGTTCGGCAATCTGCTCGCGCGCACCCTGTACCAGCAGGATATCGCCGACTCGCAGACGTTCATCGCCGATGTTCTTGCGCAAGGTGTGCAAGGTGCTGCCGGCCTGGTGCAGCGCCAGTGTAACCAGCTGGTAGCGATCGCTAAAACGGCTGGCATTGAGGGTGCGATTGTCCAGCGGCGATCCCTGCACCACCACGATCTCGGCCAGTTGCTGGTCGCTGGCCTCGAGCGGATGCTCTTCGTCGACTGCCGTGTCGCCGGAAAACAATGCGGCACCCAGTACCTGTTCATACTCCTTCAGCTGTGCCGGGGTGTCTCTTACCGACAGCAGGTCGTCGGCCAGCAATACCACGTCCGGAAGCGGCAGCAGTATGCTTGCGCCGCGCTGCAGGCGCTGCACTTTCATTTCACCGGCGGTGAGCTCGAGCGCTTCTGACAAGGGCTTGCCTGCTGCCGGGGAGTCCGCGACAATTTTCAGCTGCGCCGAGAAGATGCGCGGCGAGGTATCGGTGAGCTCGGTTTCACGTTCCGGCAGCAGGCGTGGCGCAATCAACCACAGGTACAGGTAGCCGAAACAACCGGCAATCATGGCCGGAATGAAAAAGTCGAACATGCCGAACCGACGCAGCCCCAGGTCGCTTGCCACGCTGACCACCAGCAGGTTGGTGGAGGTGCCGATGGTGGTCGACATGCCGCCAACCAGGGTTGCCAGGCCCATGGGCATGAGGATGCCGGAGGCGCTGCTACCGGTGCGGATCGAAACGCTGATCAGGATGGGCAGCAGCAACACTACGATTGGGGTGTTATTGACAAAGGCGCTGAGCAGGCCGGCCAGCACCAGGGTAAGCAGCAGGGATAATTGCGGGCTGTGTGCCCAGGTTCTCGACAGCAGCCTGCCAACCGGTTCCAGTGCGCCGGTGCGGACCAGGGCGTGACCGACAATCATCAGCCCGCACACCGCCACCAGCGCCTCATGGCCAAAGCCGGAGAACAAATCCACCGCGTGCAGCGTACCGCTCTCGTCCTGATAGGGAAACCATTCAAAGCCGAGTGCAAGCAGCACCAGTACCACCAGGCTGGAGGTTTCCAGCGGAATGCGTTCACGGGTGAACAGAAACAGGGCAATGACAGTCAGCGTCAGGACCGCGATGGCATGGGTTTCAGGCAGTGCTGGCATGGCGTGTTTCTGCGCGGTTATGTCCGGATGCTAAACATAACAGGGCGTATCCGGATTCGATACACATCCCAGCGCGCAAGGGAGATCACCGGCACTGGCGCGCTGTGGAATGGAGATACGGCGGACTGATCTGCGCGACTGCCCCGGCAGCCGGATTAGTGGCGCAGTCAGGGCAGGGCAGTATGGTAAATTGGTGCCGAGGAGAGGACTTGAACCTCCACGGGGTTACCCCCACCAGCACCTGAAGCTGGCGTGTCTACCAATTTCACTACCTCGGCGGGATGCGGTCCAGCATGAATGCTGTTTGGCGAGGCGCGAACTCTACCGCCTGATTTTTAACTTGTCAATTTACCCGTCATACCCGCACTATTAGGTCGACTCCCAGCAAACGAATCCATCATGCCTGTCAAAAAAACCGGAAAACCCAGAAAACGTACCCAGCAAGATCCTCACGCCGAGCGTGAGGCAACCCGCTATGAACAGCCCATTGCCAGCCGGGAACACATCGCCACGGTAATCGGTGCAGCCGATCATCCGCTGAACCGCGACGACCTTGCCGGTCTTCTCGATATCAGCGGGGAGGATGGCCTGGAAGCACTGCGGCGGCGCCTCAATGCCATGTCTCGGGACGGACAGCTGGTGCGTAACCGGCGCGATTGCTATGCGCTGGCAGACCAGTTTGACCTGGTCCCGGGGCGCGTGATCGCACATCCCGACGGCTTCGGTTTCCTGGTGACCGACGACGAGGGCGATGATGTACACCTGTCCGCACGCCAGATGCGCTCCTTGTTCCATGGCGATCGTGCGCTGGTGCGTATCACCGGCCTGGACCGGCGCGGCCGCCGTGAAGGCTCGGTGGTCGAGGTACTGAAACGCAATACCCGCACCGTGGTCGGGCGCTTCTTCACGGAACGTGGTGTGCAGTTCGTCAGTCCCGATAGCAAGCGCTTGCCGATGGAGATTGCCGTCCCCTCCGGTGAAGCCAATGGCGCACAACACGGCCAGATCGTCACCGTGGAAATCCTCGAACAACCCACCAAGCGCTCGCCGCCGGTCGGCCGTGTGATCGAGGTGCTGGGCGACCACATGGCGCCGGGCATGGAAATCGACATTGCCATTCGCAGCCACGAGATTCCGCAGGCCTGGCCTGCCGCGATCGAGCAGGAAATCGTGGCATTCGGCACCGAGGTGCCGGCCGCCGCCAAGCGCGGCCGCGAGGATCTGCGCGAGGTGCCGCTGGTGACCATCGATGGTGCCGATGCGCGTGACTTTGACGATGCCGTGTTTTGCGAAGCCACCCCCGGGGGCTGGCGACTGCTGGTCGCGATTGCCGATGTCTCGCACTACGTACACCCGGACACCGCGCTGGACACGGAAGCCTTTGAACGCGGCAATTCGGTGTATTTTCCGGAGCGTGTCATTCCCATGTTGCCGGAAGTGCTGTCCAACGGCCTGTGCTCGATCAACCCGGACGTCGATCGCCTCTGCCTGGTCTGCGAGCTGATCTTCAAGCGCGACGGCAGCGTGGTGCGCTCGCGCTTTTTCAATGGCCTGATGCGCTCCCATGCGCGCCTTACCTATGGCGAAGCCGCCTCCATCATGGTGGATCGGGATGCAGCGGCACGCGAACGCCGTGCCGCGCTGGTCAAACACCTCGACGAGCTTTACCACCTGTACCTGGCCCTGCGCAAGGCGCGCGTCCAGCGCGGAGCAATTGACTTCGATACCACGGAGACACGCATCCTGTTCGGCGCGGACCGCAAGATCGAGCGCATCGTGCCGCTGGTGCGTAACGATGCACACAAGGTGATCGAGGAATGCATGATCGCCGCCAACGTGGCCGCAGCGCGCCTGCTGGAACGGCACCACATGCCCGCCCTGTACCGCATCCATGCCGCGCCCGCAGCGGTGAAAATTGCCGACCTGCAGGAGTTTCTCAACGAGCTCGGACTGGGTTTGCGCGGTGGCAGCAAGCCGTCCGGTCGCGACTATGCGGCCCTGCTCGAGGTGGTGCGCGATCGCCCCGATGCACACCTGATCAATACCGTACTGCTGCGTTCCATGCCGCGCGCCGAGTACAGTCCGGCGAATATCGGGCATTTCGGGCTGGCTCACGAATGTTATGCGCACTTTACCTCGCCGATCCGGCGTTATCCGGACCTGCTGGTGCACCGTGCCATCCGGCACGTACTGGCGGGCAAAAAGCCGGACAGCTTCCGTTACCGGGCAGACGCGATGGCGGACATTGGCGACCATTGCTCGGCGGCCGAGCGCCGTGCGGACGATGCCACCCGCGATGCGGTCGACTGGCTGAAGTGCGAGTTCATGCTCGACAAGGTCGGTGAAACCTATCTCGGTATCATCACCAGCGTGACCTCGTTCGGTATCTTCGTCGAGTTGCGTGACATTTATGTAGAAGGCCTGGTGCACGTTACCGCACTGGGCAATGATTACTATCACTATGAACCGGCGCGGCACTGGTTGATGGGGGAGCGTACCCACCGCATTTTCCGGCTCGGTGACGAGGTCAGCGTGAAGGTGGTGCAGGTGAACCTGGATGATCGCAAGATCGATTTCGAGTTGAGCGAGAGTCCGTCAAAGCGCCGCAGCGGGGCGGGCAAGCGCACCGGCCAGCAGGGTGGCAAGGATACCGGCAAGCGCACCGAACAGCAGGATGGCAAGGATACCGCCAAGGTAGCAGCCAAGTCCGTGCGCAAGACCGCGAAAAAAGCGCGCAGCAAGGCCGGGCTGCGCCGCAAGGGCCGCCGCAAGGAAGGCTAGCCGGCAATGGCAGAGGCGGGGCTGGTATATGGGCGGCATGCGGTAAGCAGTCTGCTGCTGAGCCGGCCGGGCGCCG